>NZ_JAZHFR010000110.1:0-8802 GCF_036541385.1 Comamonas sp. GCA5
CCGCGCAGCGCGCCCGGCTGCTGGTGCGCACCAACGCCACCGGCACGGCCTGGTTCACGGCGGACGTGCAGGCCCTGGCACGCCTGGTGCAGCTGGGCGTGGCCGGCGCCGTGGTGCCCAAGGCCGACCACCCCGCCACCTTGCAGCAGCTGGCCCAGGTAGCTGGACCGGACTGCGCCCTGGTGCCGCTGATCGAAAGCGTGGCCGGCCTGGATGCCGTGGATGCCCTGGCTCAGGTGCCGCAGGTGGTGCGCCTGGCGTTTGGCCACCTGGATTTCCAGGTCGATGCCGGCATGCAGTGCGGCCCCGACGAAGGCGAGCTGCTGCCCACCCGCATGGCCCTGGTCATGGCCAGCCGCCGCGCGGCCCTGGCCGCGCCGATTGACGGCGTGACCGTCGACACCCGCGATGCGGCCCGCACCGCCGCCGACAGCCAGCGGGCCCTGCGCATGGGCTTCGGCGGCAAGCTGTGCATCCACCCGGCGCAGCTGGCAACGGTCCACCAGGTGTTTGCCCCGAGCGCCGCCGCCGTGGCCCAGGCCCAGGCCGTCGTGCAGGCCATGGCCGACGCTGCCGGGGGCGTCTGCACGGTCGACGGCAAGATGGTCGATGCCCCGGTGCTGCAGCTGGCGCAGCGCACGCTGCAGCGGCATGCCTGGGCACAGCAGCGCACGGCCCCCAAGGCATGAAAAAAAGCGGCCCAAAGGCCGCTTTTTTTGAGAGGTGCGCGCAGCGCACGATCAGGGGTACAGACCGCGCATTTCGCGGGCGTGCAGGATGCGCTTGCACGCCACGATGAAGGTGGCCGTGCGCAGGCTGACCTTGTTCTCCTGGGCCACCTGCCAGATGGAGGCAAAGGCCTCCTGCATGATGCGCACCAGGCGGGCGTTGATCTCGTCCTCGCTCCAGAAGAAGCTGGAGAAGTCCTGCACCCACTCGAAGTAGCTCACCGTCACGCCGCCAGCGTTGGCGATCACGTCGGGTAGCACCAGCACACCCTTGTCGTTCAGGATGTCGTCTGCCTCGGGGGTGGTCGGGCCGTTGGCACCCTCGATCACCAGCTTGGCCTGGATGCGGTGGGCGTTGTCCTTGGTGATCTGGCCTTCCAGTGCGGCCGGAATCAGGATGTCGCAGCCCACGCCCCAGAAGTCGTCGTTCGCCATGGATTCGGCACCGGCGAAGCCGCCGACACCTCCCTGGGTGCGCACGTGCTCCAGCAAGGCCGCCACGTCCAGGCCGCTGGCGTTGTAGATGGTGCCCGTGTGGTCCTGCACCGCCACCACCTTGGCGCCCGCATCGGCAAACAGCTTGCCGGCGGTGCCGCCCACATTGCCGAAGCCCTGGACCGCCACGCGCGCCCCTTCCACGGGCAGGCCGGTCAGCTTGGCCGCTTCCACGCCCACGGTGAACACGCCGCGGCCCGTGGCCTCGACACGGCCCAGCGAACCGCCCAGGTCCACGGGCTTGCCCGTGACCACGCCGGTGGCGGTGGCGCCGGTGTTCATGGAGTAGGTGTCCATCATCCAGGCCATGATCTGGCCATTGGTGTTCACGTCCGGTGCAGGGATGTCCTTGGAGGGGCCGATCAGCAGGCCGATCTCGCTGGTGTAGCGGCGCGTCAGGCGCTCCAGCTCACCCTTGGACAGCTTGCGCGGATCGACGCGGATGCCGCCCTTGGCGCCGCCGTAGGGCACGTTCACGGCCGCGTTCTTCACCGACATCCAGGCCGACAGGGCCATCACTTCGGACAGCGTCACGTCCTGGTGGAAACGCACGCCGCCCTTGCCGGGGCCGCGGCTGAGGTTGTGCTGCACGCGATAGCCCTCAAAGTGGGCGATCGAGCCGTCATCCATTTCGATCGGCACGTCCACGATCAGGATGCGCTTGGGGCGCTTGAGCGTCTCCACCCAACGCGCCAGCGATCCCAGATAGGGCGTCACGCGGTCCACCTGCTTCAGGTAAGTGCCCCAGGGGCCGACGTCGTCGGGGTTCAGGTAGGAGGGCAGCGCGTGCTGCATCAATTGCGCGGAATGGTCATGGACTGGCATGGAAACAACCTTTGAGAAATGGTGCGACAGACGCACAGCAAAAAGCAGGCAGGGCTCGCTTTTTTTCAGCGTACGCACGGCCCTTCTTGCTGTCCAAAGCCTCTTGCTTGTCAATCTATGCATTTAATGCATATGGATGCTTTTCCACTCAACAATCAGCAACTCAGCATCAACGCCAAATTATCTACCTGCAATTGTGAAATGCCTATCCGCGATATTTTTTGCGTGCCGCCACTGCCCGGTGCAGGCACCAATCCCGCGTTTGCGGCAAGGGAATCCGCCTGCGCTGTGCGGGATCCTGCGCGCCTCCGCGCCACGCCGCGCCAGCTTTTGCCATGATGCCGAACCATGTCGACCGATTCCCCCAAAGATTGCACCACGGGCTTCTGTGCCCAGGGCCCGTCCCCCTTTGCCAACCAGCCGCCACTGGGCCTGAACCTGCTGGCCAAGGATGACCCCGAGGACATCCTGCCCGACTGGCCCCAGGTGGCGCCCGAGCTGCCCGCGGACGCCTATGCGATTGCCGACGCCCTGTGGTGGTCGCGCAAGCTGGGCGAGCGCTCGGCGCGCGCCGAGGACATGGCCTTCATGCTGCAGGACGCGGACGCAGCCCGCGCCGTGCAGCGCGCCCTGGCGCGCACCTGGCGCTGGTGGCCCGAGGGCAGCGTGCCCCGCTACTGGAAGTCGGGCGCCCCGCAGCGCAGTGCCCCCCTGGTCCATGCGCCCCTGCCCGAGCCGGGCGTGCATGTCGGTGTGGACGTGGCCCCCGCGCCGGGCACGGTGTTCAGCCTGCGTGGGGTGGAGGGCGAGATCGCCCTGCGCCTCGGTCAGGACGTGAGCGCCGCCGACGCGGCCGCACTCACCCCGGACACGGCCGCCGCCCTGGTGGATGCCTGCGCCGTGGCCATCGAATGGGTGGACAGCCGCTGGCGCGAAGGCCTGCAGGCACCGGCGCTGACGCTGCTGGCCGACGGCCAGTGCCACGGTGGCCTGGCCCTGGGGCCCTGGCAGGACTTTGCACCCCTGCGCCATCACGACTGGATGCGGCAGACCTGCACGCTGCAGATCAACGAGGGCCGGCCCAGGCGTTCACCGGCACACACAGCCTGCAAGACCCCACTTGGCTGCTGGCCGGCTGGCTGCAGCACGTCACCCAGCACTACGGCACGGTGCCGGCTGGCACTGTGGTCACCACCGGCACCTGGACCGGCTGCCCCGCCGTGCAGGCTGGCGATCGGGTGCAGCTGCAGTTTGATGGCCTGGGCGCGGTGGCCTGGCAGTTCTAAGCGCTACGATCTATCAGCATTTTCATAGCATCCAGCGCTGACTGGACGGGCGCCAGAGGTCGATTTGACTCCATAAGGCATGGGCCACCATGCCCTGGGGCGGCCCGGATACCCAAACAGGCCGGCCGCCGTCCAGCGAAAGACCAAGCGGCCCAGCCCCTCTGGCACCCGCCCCCTCACCGCCTAGTGCGGCGGGCGGCGCTCACTGGGGCAAGGCCAGCGACGACCGGTGGCGCTGGGCGAACGCGGCAAAGGCCTGCGGCTCCAGCGGCCGGCTGTACCAGTAGCCCTGCATCTCGTCGCAGCCATAGGCCTGCAACAGCTGTGCCTGCTCGGCGGTTTCCACGCCTTCGGCGATGGTGCGCAGGCCCAGGCTCTGGGCCATGCGGATGATGGCCGTGACGATGGCCTGGTCGCTGCCCTGCTCCGCCAGGTCGCGCACGAAGGACTGGTCGATCTTCAGCTTGTCGATGGCATAGCGCTTCAGGTAGCTCATCGAGGAATAGCCGGTGCCGAAGTCGTCCAGCGCCACGCGGAAGCCTGCGGCATGCAGCTTGCGGATGGTGATCTCGGCCTGCTCGGGCTGCTTCAGCGCCACGGCCTCGGTCAGCTCCATCTCGATGCGCTGCGGCGCCACCCCGACCCGCTGCAGCGTGGCCAGCACCTCCTCCACGAACTGCGGGCGGCCGAACTGCGCCGCCGACACGTTGACCGCCACCACCAGCTCTGGCAGTCCCTGGGCGTCCCAGGCGCGCAACTGCAGCGCCGCATGTTCCAGCACCCACAGATCGATGGCCACGATGGTGCCGCTTTGCTCGGCGATCGGGATGAATTCCGCCGGCGAGACCAGCCCCCACTGCGGATGGCGCCAGCGCAGCAAGGCCTCGGCCCCGGTCAGGGCGCCGCTGTCCAGTGCGCACTGCGGCTGGAAGACCAGGAACAGCTCGCCGTGCGCGGTGGCGTGCTTGAGGCCCGAGGCCAGCTCCAGCGAGCGGCGCGTGTGCGCCTGCATCTCGGGCGCGAAAAAGCGCAGCGTGTTGCCCCGTCCTGCTTGGCGCGGTACATCGCCACCTCGGCCGCCGAGGCCAGGGTGCCCGCCGTCTGGGCATCGTCCGGGAATACCGCCACGCCGGCCGAGGCGCTGGTCATCAGCGTATGCCCCTGCAGGCGCACCGCCGTCTGCAGCAGGGTCAGCGCGGCCTGCACCATCAGCGCCACGGCCGCCTGGTCCGCGCGGGGCACGATGGCCACATACACGTCGCTGGAATAGCGCGCCAGTGGCACCTGCGTGCCCAGGCTGTGGCGCAGGCGGTTGGCCTGCTCTACCAGCAGCTCGTCGCCGGCCGCGTGGCCCAGGCTTTCGTTGATCAGCTTGAACTGGTCCAGGTTGAACCACAGCAGCGACAACCGCTCGTGCTGGGCCGTGCTGCGTTCGATGGCCTGGGCCAGCTGTTCCTCGAACGACTTCTTGTTGCTCAGCCCGGTCAGGGTGTCGAAGTTCGACAGCGCGCGGATGCGTTCCTCGGCCTCGCGGCGCAGGCTGATGTCCTCCTTGTGCGCCACGTAGTGCGTCACCTGGCCGAAGGCGTCGCGGATGGGGTAGAGCGAAGCGCTCTCGGTGTAGGTCTGGCCGTTCTTGCGGCGGTTGATCAGCTCGCCCTGCCAGGACTGGCCCTGGGGCAGCTTGTGCCACATCTCGGCATAGGTGCTGCGCGGCGTCAGCCCGGACTGCAGCAAGCGCGGGTTGCGGCCCAGCACCTCCTCGGCGCTGTAGCCGCTGACCTCGGTGAAGGCGCGGTTGACGTACAGGATGCTGGCCTGGGTGTCGGTCATCATCACTGGCGAGGGGCTCTGGTCCAGTGCCTCGGACAGGCGGTGGATGATGGCCTCCTGGCGCCGCTGCATGATGCGCTGCCAGATGGTGTCGGCCAGGGCCTGCAGGGTCTGCACGTCCTGTTCGCTGTAGCCCTCGGGCTTGTTGCCCACCGCCAGCAGCATGCGCACCCGCCCGCCCTCCACCACCGGCAGGCAGGCACAGCGCTGCACCAGGGTGGTGTCGCCGCACTGGCAGGGCCACACCACGGCGCGGCGCTGGCGCAGCACCTCCTGCCAGGGCAGGGCCTGGGCCAGGGCCTGCTGGTCCAGGCCCTGTGGGATCAGCGCCATGGCCAGGTCCGTCCCCTGCTCATCGGGCCGCGCAAACAGCAGCAGCGCCACGGGGCTGTGGCTCAGGCGCCGGGCATGCTCCACGCCGCGGCGCAGAAAATCGCTTTCCAGCTCGTAGCCATCGTGGTGCTGCAGGTCCAGCAAGGCGGCATTTAGAAAGGACTCGGCCATCAGGTGCTGCTCGTTGTGCACGGCATCCGTGACATCGCGCGACAGCACCAGGTAGGTGGATGGTTGCCCGGGGGGCGCCGCCTTCTTGGCCACGGCCAGCTCGAAGTAGCGCAGCCCGTCGGCCTGGGACAGGCAGATGCGCTGGCCGCGGGCCACGCCCTGGGACTCAGCCTGCTCCAGCGCCGCCAGGCAGGTGGCCGCGGCCTCGGGCGGCAGGACCTCGGTCACAGACCTGCCCAGCAGTTGCTGGTGCGAGGCCGCCAGCCGGTCGGGATCGTTGGCATGCACCTCCAGGTACACCCCGCTGCGGTCCATTTCGAACAGTATGTCGGGCAGGGTTTCCAGCGTGGCGCGCTGGCGCGCTTCGGCCTGCTGCAGCCCCAGATAGGGCTGGCGCACGGTTTCGACGAACAGCCCGCGGTACAGGAAACCGTAGGCGATGATCTTGTACAGGTGCCCCGCCAGGTTGTAGACATCGGTCACATTGGCGTACAGCGTGAAGAAGTACTCGCCAATCCCCAGGATGAACGCCGCCAGCGCTAGGTAGATGCGCCCGGGCTCGCGCGTGCCCTGGGCCACGAAGCCCAGCCCCGCCACGAGGTAGGCCAGCATCAGCGCATATTCCAGCTGGATCTTGAGGGGCGTCAGCCCGCTGCCGGGCACGAAGGTGCGCGGAATGATCTGTGGATGGACCAGCAGCAGGTAGTGCACAGCCCCGACGATGCCGCCCATGGCCAGCAGGTTGAGGTAACGCCCCCGCCGGTCCAGCCAGCCACTCCAGCCCTGGGGCCACAGCGCCGCCCACAGCAGCGCCGCTGCGGCCATGGCCCGCGCCGCCAGCCAGAAGTTGATGGCCTTTTCCGGGCCGCTGGGGGTGATGAAGTCCGGCATGCCGGCGTACGACAGGGCGTGCGACAGATCCAGCAGCGCCACGCCCAGCAGGCCGATGCCCAGCACCAGGGCGCGGCCGTTGAGGCGGTATTTCTGCGTGACCCAGGCAATGCTGAAGACCATGGCCGCGACCGCGATCGACAGCATCTCCATGATGGTGTGCAGCGGCAGGTAGCTGGCCAATCCGCGCGCCGCATCGGGCGCCGGCAGGATCCGCACCAGCAGCAGCCCGGCCAGCAGGGCCAACAGCCAGTACGCCGATTCGCGAAGCTCCCGGTGGTGGGTCATGGATGCAACTTCCTTCAGACATGCAGAAATGCCCCATGACGGTGCATCACGGGAATCTGCACGGATTGTTGCATTCACTTACCCATTTGCGGCACGGCAAGATGCGTGCCACCGCGTGGTGATTCGAATTCACCACAGCGGCAGGGCGCATCAAAAAGCAGAGCGCCCTGCGCTCGCGCAGCCAGAGCTAGAGGTCAATTTGACCTGCAATCGCCCGGCAAGGGCGCGGCAAACCGTGGTGCGCGCCTCAGGCGTTGGCGGGGTAGAACAGCTTGCGGCCCTGGTCGGCCGACACGGCCTTGGCGATGGCACCAATGTGGTCGGGCGTGGTGCCGCAGCAGCCGCCGACGATGTTGACCAGGCCTTCGGCCGCGAACTCGTGCACCAGGCGGCTGGTCACGTCGGGCGTTTCGTCGAAGCCGGTGTCGCTCATGGGGTTGGGCAGGCCGGCATTCGGGTAGCAGCTGATGAAGGTGTCCGGCGCGGCCTTGGCCAGCTCCTGGATGTAGGGGCGCATCAGCGTCGCGCCCAGAGCGCAGTTCAGGCCCACGGACAGCGGGTTGCTGTGGCGCACGCTGTGCCAGAAGGCGGTCACGGTCTGGCCCGACAGGATGCGGCCCGAGGCATCGGTCACGGTGCCGCTGATCATGATGGGCAGCACCTCGCCCGTGGCTTCGAACGCTTCCTCGACGGCGAACAGCGCGGCCTTGGCGTTGAGCGTGTCAAAGATGGTCTCGACCAGGATCACGTCCGCGCCGCCTTCGATCAGCGCCACGGTCTGCTCGAAATAGGCCTTGCGCAGGGTCTCGAAGTCCACGTTGCGCGCACCGGGGTCGTTCACATCGGGGCTGATGGACGCCGTCTTGGGCGTGGGGCCCAGGGCGCCGGCCACATAGCACTTGCGGCCGTTGACGCTGTACTTGTCGCAGGCGGCGCGCGCCAGTTGGGCGCTCTTGAGGTTCATCTCGCGCGCCAGATCGGCCATGTGGTAGTCCTCCTGCGCCACGGTGGTCGCGCCGAAGGTGTTGGTCTCGATCAGGTCGGCCCCGGCGGCCAGGTACTTTTCGTGGATGTCGCGGATCACGTCGGGGCGGGTCAGCGACAGCAGCTCGTTGTTGCCCTTCACGTCGTGCGGGAAGTCCACAAACCGCTGGCCGGCACCGTCGGCACCCGCATAGCCCTCGCCCCGGTACTGGGCCTCGCCCAGCTTGAAGCGTTGGATCATGGTGCCCATCGCGCCATCGAGGATGGCAATACGCTGTTGCAGCAGGGCGGGCAGTTCTTGGGCGCGGGTGTAGTGGGGCAGGCTCATGGGGCCCGATTGTAGGAAGCTGTGCATGCCCTGCGCCGCTGCCCGTGGATTCCCGGCCCCCGCATCTGGCGCACGCCCTCCCAGCCGATGGCGCAGCTCAGCCGCGGTAGGGGCGCTGTGCCATGCGGAAGGTCAGGTTCCAGCGCTCGGCCCCCAGCAGGTGGTGCTGGCCCGCCGGCAGCGGCCGCACCCCGTGGAAGACCATGCGCGAGGCCCCGCCCCAGACCAGCACATCGCCATGCTCCAGCCGCAGGCTGCGCACCGGGTCGCTGCGCTGCAGGCCACCCCAGACAAAATGACAGGGTAGGCCCAGCGACACCGAGACGATGGGCGCGGTCTTGTCGCGCTCATCGGCGTCGTGGTGCAGGCCCATGCGGGCACCGACGGCATAGGCATTGATCAGGCAGACATCCGGATCAAAGCCCGGATAGCCCGCTTGCGCAGCCAGCGCCTGGGCCTGTTGCTGCAAAAAAGTGGGCATGGCCGGCCACGGGCGGCCGCTCAGCGGGTCACTGCGCGTGTAGCCATAGCCCTGGTGCCCGGCGGCGGCCCAACCCCATTCACCGCAGTTGCTGGTGCGCACCGACATCGGCCGCCCGCCGGCCGTGAAGGCCGCCTGCTGGCGCAGCAGCCCTGCAGG
>NZ_JAZHFR010000111.1:0-8769 GCF_036541385.1 Comamonas sp. GCA5
CCTGCGCCCGACGTGGCGCTGCCGGCCCCCACCGCGCCCGTGGCCGCAGCGGCCGCGGCGCCCGAACCCCTGGTCTGCCTGCAGACCGAGAGCATGGACGAAGCCCAGGCCAACCGGCTGCGCCAGGCCCTGCGCCAGAGCGAGCTGCCCGCCAGCAGCTGGGAATGGCAGACCAGCGCCGTGGCGGGGCGCTGGATGGTCTACGTCGGCAAGTTCGCCAACGAGACGGCGCTGGAAAAGCGCCGGGCCGAGTTGCGCGCGCGCAAGATCGGTTTTGACCGGGCGGGCGGCAGCCTGGAGCCCGGCCTGTCCCTGGGCCGCTTCTCGACCGAGGAAGCCGCCACGCGCGAGCTGACCAACATGCTGAACCAGGGCGTGCGTGGCGCCCGCGTGGTGCAGGAGCGCGCCGCACAGACGCTGTACACCCTGCGCCTGGCCCAGCTGACGCCCGCGCAACGCAGCAGCCTGCAGGCCTTGCGCCCGGCCTTCGCGGCCAAGCCGCTGCGCCCCTGCGGCGACTGAGCGCCCGCCACAGGTCTCTGCGCTACAAAAAACGGCCCCGTTGCCGGGGCCGTGTGGTGGTGAGTTGGGCGCGGTATGCGCTCAGTCGATGCTGATGCCCGCGGCCGCCGCCACGCCCTTCATCTTGGCGACTTCGCTGGCGATCTGCTTGGTGAAATCGGCACTGGAGGTGCCGGACACGAACAGGCCCTGGGCATCCATGCGTTGCTTCACGGCGGGGTCCTTCAGGGCCTCGGCCACGGCCTTCTGCACGCGGGCCACCTGCTCGGGCGGCGTGCTCTTGGGCGCAACCAGACCGAACCACGAAGGATCGTTCAGCTCGGGGTGGCCGACCTCCTTGTAGGTGGGCACATCGGGCAGCACCGCCAGGCGTTCGTTCCAGGACACGGCGATCGCGCGCAACTTGCCCGCCTTGACGTGGGGCAGCGAGGACGCCACCTGGTCGAAGTACACCGGCACCTGGCCGCCCAGCACGTCATTGACCGCCGGACCGGCCCCACGGTAGGGGATGTGGACCATGTCCACGCCGGTGGATTTGATGAACTGCGCGCCCCACATGTGACCGATGGTGCCGTTGCCCGGGGTGGCATAGCTGACCTTGCCGGGGTGGGCCTTGAGGTAGGCCACCAGCTCGGCAAAGTTCTTGACCGGAATGATGGACGGGTTGATCACGATGACGCCCGGCGCCTTGACCACTTCCGTCACCCCGACGAAGTCCTTGACCGCGTCGTAGGGCAGCTTCTTGTAGACGGCGGGATTCACCCCGTGCGTGGACAGGGTGGCCACGCCGAAGGTCAGGCCATCGGTGGCGCGCGCCACCTCGGTCATGCCGATGGAGCCGCCGGCACCGGCCTTGTTTTCAATCACCACGGGCTGGCCCAGCAGGCGGGACAGTACATCCTGCATGTTGCGCGGCACCATGTCGGTGGCCCCGCCCGGTGGGAAGGGCACCACAATGCGCAGCGCGCTCGATTCCTGGGCGGTCGCGCCCAGGGGCAGGCTGGCGGCCAGCACCGCGGCGGAGAGGGAAGCAAACCATGTGCGTCGTTGCATCAGACAGACCTTTCAAACCATCAAAACCGGCGCGACGCGCGCCTTGGAGGTCGACTGGTATGCAAGCTGCGTGCCATGCCCCACGGCTGCCCCGGGCATGAAAAAACCCGCAGGCGCTGGGCACTGCGGGTGGGCGGGAGACCGGGAGGACCGGATCAGTTCACGCTGATGTTGGCCGAGGCGGCCACGCTCTTCATCTTGGCGACTTCGCTGGCGATCTGCTTGGTGAAATCGGCGCTGGACGTGCCCGAGATGTACATGCCCTGGGCATCCATGCGCTTCTTCACAGCGGGGTCCTTCAGGGCTTCGGCAACGGCCTTCTGCACGCGGGCCACGGTCTCGGCCGGGGTGCTCTTGGGGGCGACCAGACCGAACCACGAAGGATCGTTTAGCTCAGGGTGACCAGCTTCCTTGTAGGTGGGCACATCGGGCAGCACGGCCAGACGTTCGTTCCAGGACACGGCGATCGCGCGCAGCTTGCCGCCCTGGATGTGGGGCAGCGACGATGCCACCTGGTCGAAGTACACCGGCACCTGGCCGCCCAGCACGTCGTTGATGGCAGGGCCCGCACCGCGGTAGGGGATGTGCAGCATGTCCACACCCGTGGCCTTGATGAACTGCGCGCCCCACATGTGGCCGATGGTGCCGTTGCCGGGGGTGGCGTAGCTCACCTTGCCAGGGTTGGCCTTCAGGTAGGCCACCAGTTCGGCAAAATTCTTGGCAGGAATCAGCTTGGGGTTGATCACGATGACGCCCGGGGCCTTCACGATCTCGGTCACGCCGACGAAATCTTCGATCGCGTTGTAGGGCAGCTTGGTGTAGACGGCGGGGTTCACGCCGTGGGTCGACAGGGTGGCGATGCCGAAAGTCAGACCGTCGGTGGCGCGGGCCACTTCGGCCATGCCGATGGAGCCGCCGGCACCGGCCTTGTTTTCCACGATCACGGGCTGACCCAGCAGCTTGCCCAGGACGTCCTGCAGGTTACGGGGCACCATGTCGGTCGAGCCACCGGCAGGGAAAGGCACGATGATGCGCAGAGGGCGCGTATCCTGGGCCACAGCCATGCCGGAGACAGACACTGCTGCAGCGGCGGCAACAGCGGAGATGAAGTGACGACGTTGCATCGTGTGGGCTCCTATGTCGAGAAAGCGGGTTATCTATAAGACCAGCACATAAGGTTAGGGTAAATCCGGGTTGTGACCAAACAAATACTCCTATTGTTATTATTCCCACAAGGAATGCATTCACATGTCCACCAGCTTATTGCCCCTCCGCCGGCTCACGCCCCCCATCCACCTGCTGCGTGCCTTCTCCACGGTCGCGCGGTTCGGCGGCGTCTCGCGCGCAGCCGAGGCCCTGCACCTGACGCAGAGCGCCGTCAGCAAACAGATCCAGGAGCTGGAGAAATGGGTGGGCGTGGACCTGTTCGAGCGCAGCCGCAAACGCCTGACGCTGACGCCGGCGGGCGAGCGCTATGAAAAAGCCGTGCGCGCGCTGCTGTCGCAACTGGAATCGGCCACGCTGGAGTTGATCACCAGCACCGACGGCGGTGGCGCCCTGCACCTGTCCAGCCTGCCCACGTTCGGCGCCACCTGGCTGATCCCGCGCCTGCCGCAGTTCCAGCAGCAGTACCCCCAGGTGACACTGCACTTCGTGCCCTACAGCTACGACCTGGAAAGCCCCAACCTGGACTGCTCCATCCTGTTCGGTGAAGGCCACTGGCCTGGCGCCCGTGCGCACTACCTCGACGGCCAGGATGTGGCCCTGATCGCGCCGCCGGCCAGCTTTGGCGGCCCGCCCATCCGCAGCCCGCACGACGTGGCCCAGTACACGCGCCTGCGCCACCTGACGATTCCGCACGCCTGGCTGACCTGGACCCACGCCTGGGACGTAGAGAACCTGGACCCGCTGGCCGGGCTGCAGTTCGACCAGTTCCAGACCATCATCCAGGCCGTCATGGCCGGCATGGGCGTGGCCCTGGTGCCGCGCTGCCTGGTGGAAGACAAGATTGCCGCAGGCCTGGTCAGCGAACCCCTGCCCGAGCACGGCCTGGTCAGTAACCTGGGCTACTGGCTGTGCTACCCCGAATCGCGCGCCAACATCGCGCCGCTGGTGGCCTTCCGCAACTGGCTGCTGACCCAGGCGCGCCCGTACAGGGAGCCGACCACCACCAGCCTGGCCGCCCAGCAGAAAAGCCGCACCAAGCTGCGCGGCAGCGGCTCGGACTTCACGTAAAACAGGGCCTGGCCCTTGCCGGTCAATCGCTTTCTGCTTCGAAAACAGGCGCTTTGCGCAACGCCGGAAAGCGCACGCTGAACAAGGCGCCGCACGGCTGGCGCTGTGGCTGGGCATCGTCCAGCACCACCTCGGCGCCATGCTGGCGGGCGATCTCCTGCACGATGGGCAGGCCCAGGCCCGAGCCGTCGGCGCCCGTGCCCAGGGCGCGGTAAAACGGCTGGAACACCAGCTCGCGCTCCTCGGGCGGCACGCCCGGGCCGGTGTCCTCCACCTGCAGCAGCACCATGCGCGCCAGCGGGTCGGGCAGCACGCGCGCCGTCACCACCGCCGGCTGCTCGGCGCTGGACGGGCTGTAGTGGATGGCATTCGTCAGCAGGTTGCGCACCAGCTCCTTGAGCAAGGTGGCATTGCCGTGCAGCCAGACGCCGGCACTGCCCGGATCGGCGCCCTCGTAACCCATGTCCACATGCCGGTCCATGGCCAGGGGCAGCAGCTCCTGCACCACCTCGATCACCAGCTGCGCCAGGTCGCAGGGCGCGCGCTGCAGGCCGGCCCCGGCGGCCTCGGCCCGCGCCAACGACAGCAACTGGTTCACGGTGTGGGTGGCGCGGATGCTGGAGCGGCCAATCTGCTCCAGCGAGCGCTTGAGCTCCTCGGTGCTGTTGCCATCGCGTTGCGCCAGGTCGGCCTGCATGCGCAGACCGGCCAGCGGCGTCTTGAGCTGGTGTGCCGCGTCGGCCAGGAAGCGCTTTTGCGTGGCCAGCGATTCGTTGAGGCGGCGCAGCAGGTCGTTCACCGCATCCACCAGCGGCACCACCTCCATGGGCACGCCACGGTGGTTCAGCGGCGACAGGTCCTCGGGCTTGCGCGCCCGGATGCGCTCTTCCAGCCGGTGCAGCGGCTTGATGCCGCGCGCCAACGCCAGCCACACCAGCAGCACGGCCAGCGGCAGGATGACGAACTGCGGCAGCATCACGCCCTTGATGATTTCGGCCGCCAGCACGCTGCGCTTTTCGCGGGTCTCAGCCACCTGCACCAGGGCCAGTTCATCGTCGCCCACCAGGGGCAGGCGCACCCACATGGCGGCCACGCGGATGTCCACGCCGCGCAGCTCGTCGTCGCGCAGCACGACCTCGCCGGCCGGCACCTCGTAGCGCGGGTGCGCAGCGGGAAAGTCGCGGTCGCCCGACAGGTGCTCGCCCTTGTTGTTCAGCACCTGGTAGAACACCATGTCCGACTCGTCGGCGCGCAGGATTTCGGTGGCCGGCAGCGGCAGGTTGAACTGGATGCGCCCGTCGTCCTCGACCATGATCAGCTGGGCCAGGGCGTGGACGTTGTACTCCAGCGCACGGTCGAAGGGCTTGTTGGCCAGCGACTGCGCCACCAGCCAGGTCAGTACCAGGCTCACCGGCCACAGCAGCAGCAAGGGGGTGAGCATCCAGTCCAGGATTTCACCAAACAGGGAGCGCTGCTCGCGCTGGAAGATTTTCACGGGCTGCGACCTGGAATGTGGGTGTTTTCAGCCTCCAGCGCCGATGCAGCAAGCGCCGACAGCTATCGACTATTCGGTGATTTTCTCCAGGCAATAGCCCAGGCCGCGCACCGTGGCGATGCGGATCGGTCCGCGTTCGATCTTCTTGCGCAGGCGGTGGATGTAGACCTCGATGGCATTGTTGCTCACCTCCTCGCCCCACTCGCACAGGCGCTCGACCAACTGGTCCTTACTGACCAGGCGCCCGGCGCGCTGCAGCAGCACCTCCAGCAGGCCCAGCTCGCGCGCGCTCAGCTCCACCATCTTGCCGTCGATGGTGGCCACCCGCCCGGACTGGTCGTAGACCAGCGGCCCGTGCTTGATGGTGCTGCTGGCCCCGCCCATGCCACGGCGCGTCAGCGCGCGCACGCGCGCTTCCAGCTCGGACAGCGCGAAGGGTTTGGCCATGTAGTCATCGGCCCCGAAGTCCAGGCCCTGCACGCGCTCTTCCACGCTGTCGGCAGCGGTGAGGATCAGCACCGGCAGCGCGTCGCCGCGCCCGCGCATGCGCTTGAGCACTTCCAGCCCGTGCATGCGCGGCAGGCCCAGATCCAGGATCAGCAAATCAAAATGGTGGTTGGTGACCAGGGCCGTGTCCGCCTCGGTCCCGCTGGCCACGTGGTCCACCACCGCCCCGGCACCGCGCAGGCTGCGCAGCAGGCCGTCGGCCAGCACTTGGTCATCTTCTGCTATCAGGATGCGCATCGCTTCGTCTCCTTGCCGCGCCGCGATCTGCTGCCACGGGCTGCGGCGTCGTGCCTGCCTTGTCTCCAACGGCACTCCCTGCGCCGTCCATCGGGCCATTCTAGGAGCCGCACTGCAAGCGCCCTACAGGTGTTTACGCGGGTGCTGCAGTGCAGCAGCGCGGCAACCTTGACCCACGTCAAGCCACCCGCGCTAGGCCAGGTCGCCGGCCTCGCTGCCATAGGCGTCCAGCCCCAGGCGCACCACGGTGGCCACCTCCTGACCGACGGACTCGACGAACTCGGCCTCGGCCTGCTGCACGGCGCGCTGGAAGGCCCAGTGCCACTCGCGCCCGGCCTCGGTGTAGACCACACGCTTGGCCCGGCGGTCGTGCGGATCGGCCTGGCGCGTGACCAGGCCCCAGGCCTCGCACTGGTCCACCAGGTCCAGCATGGCCTGCTTGCTCATGCCTGCGCGCTCGGCCAGGTCGGTGATGCGGTCGCCCTGCAGCGACAAGTGCCGCGTGATGTGGATGTGCGCCGCGCCCACCTTGTCGCGCGCCGCCAGGTTGGACAGGGCCAGCGGCGTCTCGTCGTCCTGCGCCATCAGGCTGCGCACGCGCGCATCGAACCTGCGCTGGGCATGGCCCAGCAAGCGCCCCAGGTGCAGGTGGCGCCAGGCTTCATCGGGCAGCGAGGGAGTCACATTCTTCGACATAGTCAGTTTCCAGAAACGTCAAACAACCTGACTATATATTTTTCAGAAAGCACCTACACTACTGTTCAAGCATCCAGCCTGTGAACATGCACAGGGGTGCTAACTTCCACCCCTCTCTGTCTTTTTGCAAGGAAACCGCCATGAACGCCATCGCCCGCAACACCGACGCCAACAGCGAAAAAGCCAAGGCCCTGGCCGCCGCCCTGGCCCAGATCGAAAAGCAGTTTGGCAAGGGCACCATCATGAAGCTGGGCGAGGGCGAGGCCGTGGAGGACATCCAGGTCGTGTCCACCGGCTCGCTGGGCCTGGACGTGGCCCTGGGCGTGGGCGGCCTGCCCCGCGGTCGTGTGATCGAGATCTACGGCCCCGAGTCGTCCGGCAAGACCACGCTGACCCTGCAGGTCGTGGCCGAGATGCAGAAGCTGGGCGGCACCTGCGCCTTCATCGACGCCGAGCACGCGCTGGACACCAGCTATGCCCAGAAGCTGGGCGTGAACCTGAACGAGGTGCTGATCAGCCAGCCCGACACCGGTGAGCAGGCCCTGGAAATCGTCGACAGTCTGGTGCGCTCCGGCGCCGTGGACCTGATCGTCGTCGACTCGGTGGCCGCCCTGGTGCCCAAGGCCGAAATCGAAGGCGAAATGGGCGACCAGTTGCCCGGCCTGCAGGCCCGCCTGATGAGCCAGGCGCTGCGCAAGCTGACCGCCACCATCAAGAAGACCAACTGCACGGTCATCTTCATCAACCAGATCCGCATGAAGATCGGCGTGATGTTCGGTTCGCCCGAAACCACCACCGGCGGCAATGCGCTGAAGTTCTACGCCTCGGTGCGCCTGGACATCCGCCGCACCGGCACCATCAAGAAGGGCGACAACGCCATCGGCAACGAGACCAAGGTCAAGGTGGTGAAGAACAAGGTGTCGCCCCCGTTCAAGACGGCCGAGTTTGACATCCTGTTCGGCGAAGGCATCAGCCGCGAGGGCGAGATCCTGGACATGGCCGTGGAAGCCAAGCTGCTGGAAAAGTCCGGTGCCTGGTATGCCTACAACGGCGAGAAGATCGGCCAGGGCCGTGACAACGCCCGCGAGTTCCTGAAGGAAAACCCCGCGCTGGCCGTGGAAATCGAGAACAAGGTGCGCGAGAGCCTGGGCATCAGCCTGATCCCCGTGGCCGAAGGCGAAGCCGCCGCCAAGCCCGCCAAGGGCAAGAAGGCCGACAAGGCCGTGGCCGATGAAGACGGCGTGATCGGCTGATCACATAGGTCAAAAAAATGGCTGCCAGCGCTGATCTATCAAGCGCTGGCAGCTATTTTTTGAGACTTTCACACCATGGGATTCGACAAACTCTCGCTCACCGGCCGCGCCCTCAAGCTGCTGGGCCAGCGCGAACACGCGCGCCTGGAGCTGGAACGCAAGCTGGCTCCGCACGTGGAAGACGGCGACGACCTGGCCGCCGTGCTGGATGCGCTGGAGGCCAAGGGCTTCATCAGCCCCGAGCGCGTGGCACAGTCCGTGCTGTACCGGCGCAGCGGCAAGCTGGGCAATGCCCGCGTGCTGCACGAGCTGCGCAGCAAAGGCCTGGACGATGCCACCGTGCGCGCGGCGGCCGAGCAGCTCAAGGACACGGAACACGCCCGCGCCTGGGACGTCTGGCAGCGCAAGTTCGGCACCGTGGCGGCCACGCCGCAGGAGCGCCTGAAGCAGATGCGTTTTCTGGCCAGCCGCGGCTTTGGCGGTGACGTGGTCAACAAGGTCTTGCGCGGCCAGTCCCCGGACGGCGAGGAAGGCTGAGCCAGTGCCAGCCACCAACGGTAGGGCCTAGGCGCCCGCGCCGCTGGCCCACAGGCCCAGCACACCCCCGGTCAGCATGGCCAGCAGGCCCAGCGCCACCAGCACCCCGTAGCGCACCCCACCGACCGCGAACGCCAGCGCACCCTTGCTGACGCAGCTGGCGCCCAGCACGGCCAGCGTGCCCCAGCGCCCCACCTCCAGCGGCATGACGCCCTTGGCCACCAGCTGGCCACG
>NZ_JAZHFR010000112.1:0-8628 GCF_036541385.1 Comamonas sp. GCA5
AAGTGGACCATGCCCATCCGGGATTGGAAGGCTGCGCTGACCCGCTTTACCATTGAGTTCGGAGACCGCATCTCCGTCAATTGAAGTCCGAACCGTTTACACAAAAATTCGGACACGCCCTACAAAACGGAAGTTATCTACAAACGAGGGCCGTGGAAAACACGTGAATCACTGGAGCTGGCAACGCTGCAATGGGTGCACTGGTTCAACCATGACAGGCTGCTGGAATCCATAGGACATATACCGCCAGCGGAGGCTGAGGCAAACTACTGGCGGCAAGTTGCCAAGACCGTGCAGGCTGACGCCTGCACTTCAACAAACTAGCCTCCACCAAACCCGGTGTGATTCAGTGAGGATTAGCTGACGATGTACTCGGGATGACTGCTATTGGCCGAAAGCCGCCTCGTCACACACACAATAAAAAAAGGACTGCTCTTCTGAGCAGTCCTTTCTCTTTTGATAGCTGCTAACGCTTACCTCATAAGCGCTGGCAGCCAATTTGGCTTAAAAACCCATCAGTGGCGGATCAGGTGGTCAAAGGCCGACAGCGCGGCCGTGGCACCAGCGCCCGCGGCAATGATGATCTGCTTGTACGGCACATTCGTGCAGTCGCCGGCCGCGAACACGCCAGGCACATTGGTGTGGCCCTTGGCATCGATCTCGATCTCGCCAAAGCGCGTCAAATTGACCGTGCCCTTGAGCCAGTCGGTGTTGGGCAGCAGGCCGATCTGCACGAAGATGCCTTCCAGCGCCAACTGGTGGACCTGGTCGGTGGTACGGTCCTTGTAGGTGATGCCGGTGACCTTCTTGCCATCACCGTTCACCTCGGTGGTCTGGGCGTTCAGGATCACCTTCACGTTGGGCAGCGACGCCAGCTTCTTTTGCAGCACGGCATCGGCCTTCAGCTCGCCGGCAAATTCCAGCACCGTCACGCTCTTGACCAGGCCAGCCAGGTCGATGGCCGCTTCCACACCGGAGTTGCCACCGCCGATCACCGCCACGTCCTTGCCCTTGAACAGGGGGCCGTCGCAGTGCGGGCAGAAGGTCACGCCCTTGGTGCGGTACTGCTCCTCGCCGGGCACGTTCATGTTGCGCCAGCGCGCGCCGGTAGACAGGATCACGGTCTTGGACTTGAGCACCGCACCCGAGGCAGTGTGCACCTCGATCAGGCCGCCTTCGGTGGCGGCGGGCACCAGCTTGGCGCCGGTCTGCTGGTTCATCACGTCGACTTCATAGTCACGGATGTGTGCCGCCATGGCCGCGGCCAGCTTGGGGCCGTCGGTCTTGCTGACCGAGATGAAGTTCTCGATGTCCACGGTGTCCAGCACCTGGCCGCCCAAGCGCTCGGCAGCGATCCCGGTGCGGATGCCCTTGCGGGCGGCGTAGATGGCCGCAGCGGCGCCAGCGGGGCCACCGCCGACCACCAGCACGTCGAACGCCTCCTTGGCCGAAATCTTGGCGGCTTCGCGGGCGGCGGCGCCGGTGTCCACCTTGGCGACGATTTCCGCCAGTTCCATGCGGCCCTGGCCAAAGCGTTCACCGTTCACGAACACGGTGGGCACGCCCATGACTTCGCGGTCCTTGATCTCGTCCTGGAACAGGCCACCGTCGATCGCGGTGTGTGTGATGTGGGGGTTCAGGGCCGACATCAGGTTCAGCGCCTGCACCACATCGGGGCAGTTGTGGCAGGACAGCGAGTAGTAGGTCTCGAAGTGCAGCGGCGTGTCGATGGCCTTGACCTGCTCCAGCAGATCGACCGATTCCTTAGAGGGATGGCCGCCGACGTGCAGCAGCGCCAGCACCAGGGAGGTGAACTCATGGCCCAGGGGCACGCCGGCAAAGCGCACGCCGCTGTCCACGCCGGGGTTGGTGATCAGGAACGAGGGCTTGCGCACGTTCAGGTCGTTGTTCTCGACCACGGTGATCTTGTCGCTGAGCGCCGCGATGTCGGCCAGCAGGGACTTGACTTCGCCAGCCGCCTTGCTGTCGTCCAAAGTGGCCACCAGTTCGAGCGGCTTTTGCAGGCGTTCGAGATAAGCTTTGAGTTGGGTCTTGAGGTTGGCGTCGAGCATAATAGTCAAATCCTAATAAAATTCTTTTTTGATAGCCATCAATTGCTTGGTTGAAAAAAGCCCGGGCCTCGCCCAGGCTTTTCACGGGCAATCGGATTAGATCTTGCCGACCAGGTCCAGCGAAGGAGCCAGGGTGGCTTCGCCTTCGTTCCACTTGGCAGGGCAGACTTCACCGGGGTGGTTGCGCACGTACTGGGCAGCCTTCACCTTGCGCAGCAGGTCTTCAGCGTTGCGGCCGATGCCTTCGGCGGTGATTTCCACAGCTTGGATCACGCCATCGGGGTCCACGATGAAGGTGCCGCGGTCGGCCAGGCCCACGCCGGGACGCATCACTTCGAAGTTGTTGGTCACCACGCCGCTGGGGTCACCGATCATGGTGTACTTGATCTTGCCGATGGTTTCGGAAGCATCGTGCCATGCCTTGTGCACGAAGTGGGTGTCGGTGGACACAGAGTAGATTTCCACGCCCAGCTTCTGGAATTGGTCGTAGTGGTCAGCCACGTCGCCCAGTTCGGTGGGGCACACGAAGGTGAAGTCAGCGGGGTAGAAGAAGAACACGGCCCACTTGCCCAGCACGTCCTTTTCGGACACTTCGATGAACTTGCCATCCTTGAATGCGGAGGCTTGGAAAGGCTTGATAACGGTATTGATAACGGACATGTAGTTTCCTTATGTGATGCGACTGAACACAGGCTGTAGTCTAAGCCCTGGGTAAAATAATTTCAATCAATTGACTTAATTGTTTTGATTGCTTAAAACTATTTATCAACGCAAACGCAACTCAGCATCAACCGCAGCCAATCCGCACCAGTGGGGACTTGCCGTGCCAACGGCCGCGAATCCTTGACAATGGTCATCCACGCGTCACCTTCACACAAGGAGCCCCATATGAAAGGCGAACCGCAAGTCATTGCCGCTCTGCAAGCACAACTCAAGAACGAACTCACCGCCATCAACCAGTACTACATGCACTACCGCATGTACAAGCACTGGGGCTTTGAAGCCCTGGCCAAGGTGGAGTACAAGGAATCCATCGGCGAGATGAAGCACGCCGACGTGCTGATGGACCGCATCTTCATGCTGGACGGGCTGCCCAACCTGCAGGACCTGGGCAAGCTGCAGATCGGCGAGGACGTCCCCGAAGCGCTGCAGTGCGACCTGAACCTGGAGCTGGCGGCCCAGGCCACGATCAAGGACGGCATCAAGACCGCCGAAGCCGCGCACGACTTCGTCTCGCGCGACCTGCTGCTCAAGATCCTCGACGACACCGAGGAACACATCGACTTCCTGGAAACCCAGCTGGACCTGATCGACAAGATCGGCCTGCAGAACTACCTGCAGACCCAGATGGGTGAAGCCGAAGGCCATTGAGCCCAGCGTCGCCACCCTGGTGGGTGGGGCACTTGCCTAAATAAGCTCTAGCCCTTATCCCACCTGCGCCAGCTGCTATGCAATTGAAAACGGAGCCCATGGGCTCCGTTTTTTTACGCGCTGCCAATATTCACAACTCTGGCACCAGGAAATCCCGGGTGATGAACTCGCCCAGCATGTTCACGCGGTCCAGGAACTGCGTCAGGTAGGCGTGCAGGCCGGTGTCCAGGATTTCATCGATGCGACCGTACTGCAGGTCGGCCAGCAGGCGCCCCGCCTTGCGCTGGCTTTCCTGCGAGCCCTCGTGGGCCACGGCCTTGAGGTTGTCCACCACCTCGCGCATGCAGGCGTGCAGCGAACGCGGCATGTCGGCACGCAACACCAGCAGGTCGGCCACGCGCTCGGGCGTGATCACGTCGCGGTAGACCTTGCGGTACACCTCGAACGCCGAGACGCTGCGCAGCAGCGCGCTCCAGTGGTAGAAGTCGAACTGCTGCGCGGTTTTGCGCTCGGATTCCATGCCGTGGTAGTCGCGCTGGATGGCATGGAAGCGCACGTCCAGCAAGCGCGCGGTGTTGTCCGCCCGCTCCAGGAAGGTGCCCAGGCGCAGGAAGTTGAAAGCCTCGTCCTGCAACATGGTGCCCAGCACCACGCCGCGCGACAGGTGGGAGCGGTATTTCACCCACTCCGCCAGTTGCCCGGGGTCCTTGCCCAGGGAGCCTTCCTGCAAGTGCTTGCGCATCGCCAGCCAGGTCTGGTTCTGGGTCTCCCAGACCTCGGTGGACAAGGCCCCGCGCACGGCCCGCGCGTTCTCACGCGCGGCGTGCAGGCAGGACACGATGGACGCCGGGTTGCTTTCGTCGGCCACCATGAAGAACAGCACGTTGTCGCGCGTGATGTCGCGGTAGCGTGTCTGGTAGGCCGGGATGAGTTCGCTGATGGACAACACCCCCTGCCAGGTGCGCGCGGCATCGTCCGGGCGCATCGGCAGCATCGAGGTGTCATAGCTCACGCTCAACATGCGGGCGGTGTTTTCTGCCCGCTCGGTGTAGCGTGACATCCAGAACAGGTGGTCGGCGGTGCGGCTCAGCATGATTCCTCCCCGGGCAGAAAACCCCGCGCCTGCTGCGCAGGCGGGCGCTGTTGTGTTGCAAGCGCACAGCGCTTGTCAGCCCGCTCGGTGTCGCGTGACATCCAGAACAGGTGGTCGGCGGTGCGGCTCAGCATGCGTTCTCCTCACAGATTGCGATGGCCAGTGCCAGGCACTGGGCTGTCCGGCCGGTGCCAGGCAGCATGCGGGCCGGGATGATGCGGGCGTTCATCGGTGTCATACGCCCCCCACCAGCGAGGCTTGTTGGCTCCAGGCGCCGGCGGACTGTGACAGGCCAGCAGCCAGGCTGTCTGCCAGCCCATCGCTGCCGTCGCCCAGGACCCAGGTGTCCTTGGTGCCACCGCCCTGGGAAGAGTTAACGACCAGCGATCCCTCCTTGAGCGCCACGCGCGTCAGGCCGCCGGCGACCATGCGCATGCCCTCCTGGCTGCTGAGCACGAAGGGGCGCAGGTCGATGTGGCGCGGGGCAATGCCCGCCTCCACCATGGTCGGGCAGCTGGACAGGCTCAGCGTGGGCTGGGCAATGTAGCCCGCCGGATTGGCCAGCAGCGCCTGGCGGAAGCTCGCGATCTCCGCCTGGGTGGCGGCCGGCCCGATCAGCATGCCGTAGCCGCCTGCGCCGTGGACTTCCTTGACCACCAGCTCGTGCAGGTGGTCCAGCACGTAGCGCAGGTCGTCGGGCTTGCGGCACAACCAGGTGGGCACGTTGCTGAGGATGGGCTCCTCTCCCAGGTAGAAGCGGATCATGTCCGGCACATAGGGGTAGACCGACTTGTCGTCGGCAATCCCGGTGCCCACCGCGTTGCAGATGCTGACGTTGCCGGCGCGGTAGGCGTCCATCAGGCCCGCACAGCCCAGCGAGGAATCGGGGCGGAACACCTGGGGGTCCAGGAAGTCGTCGTCCACGCGGCGATAGATCACGTCCACGCGCTGCAGACCGCGCGTGGTGCGCATGTACACCACCCGGTCGCGCACCACCAGGTCCTGGCCCTCGACCAGCTCCACCCCCATCTGCTGCGCCAGGAAGGCATGCTCGAAATAGGCGCTGTTGTACATGCCCGGCGTCAGCACCACCACCGTGGCCGAGGCGGCCCCGGCCGAACCCGGCGCGCTGGCACGCAGCGTATCCAGCAGCAGGTCGGGGTAGTGGGCCACCGGCTCCACGGCGTGGGTGCTGAACAGCTCGGGGAACAGCCGCATCATCATCTTGCGGTTTTCCAGCATGTACGACACGCCGGACGGCACGCGCAGGTTGTCCTCCAGCACGTAGTACTCGCCCTCGCCCTGGGCGTTGCGGGCCCGCACGATGTCGATGCCGGCAATGTGCGCGTACACCCCGCCGGGCACCAGCACGCCCTGCATCTGCGGGCGGAACTGGGCATTGCCATCGATCAGGTCGCGCGGGACGATGCCGGCGTGCAGGATGGCCTGGCCATGGTAGATGTCCTCGATGAAGCGGTTCAGCGCCGTGACCCGCTGCACCAGCCCCTGCTGCATGCGCGCCCACTCGCCGGCGGGGATGATGCGCGGGATCAGGTCGAAGGGAATCAGGCGCTCCGTGCCCGCGCCGCTCTCATCCTTGTCGCCATAGACGGCAAAGGTGATGCCGACGCGGCGAAAGATCATCTCCGCTTCGGCCTGCCGCGCACGCATGGTGGTCTGCGCCTGCCGCGCCAGCCACTGGGCATAGGCCTTGTAATGGGTCCGCACGTCGCTGCCATCGAACGGCAGCATTGCGTACATCTCGTCAAACTTCTGCATCTTTGCACGCCTCCTGCGAATGGATTGCTGTGGTGACAGCAAGAATCAGGCCCAGTCCGGACCCATCTGGTGGAGGAAGCAATTCCTGACATTTACCGAATCACTCGGGGATCACTCAGTGTAGCCAGCCCCTGCCGCCTCGGGCACGGCATGCTGCCAATACCGGCGCGCCAGCGTGCGCTCGCACTGCACCGCGCCCGGGGCCCAGGAACGCCAACGGGCCGCACCACAGCCGGCGCTGGTCACTGTCCGTGCCCCCTGCGCCTGGTAGCGCTGCACCACCGCGGGATGGGGGTGGCCAAAGCGGTTGCGGTAGCCGCTTTGCGCGATGGCCACCGCAGGCTGCACCGCCTGCACCCAGGCCGCGGTGGACGAGGTCTTGCTGCCATGGTGCGGCATGAGCACGAGATCGGCCCGCAAGGGGCTGCCGGCGTGCAGCAGCGCCTGCTCCTGCCGGGCCTCCACATCGCCCGTCAGCAGGGCCACCGTGTCGGCCAGGCTGCGCACCCGCAGCACACAGCTTTGGGCATTGCGTCCGGCACCCCCACCGGTGTGTGTGTCGCAGGGGCCATGGGGTGCAGCACCTCCAGTTGCACCCCATCCCAGGTCCAGGACTGCCCCTGGACACAGGGCACACCGCCCGCCCCCAGTCGATGCGCCCGGGGGAAGGCGGCCACCACGGCCTCGGCCCCACCGGCATGGTCGCTGTCGGCGTGGCTGACCAGCAGCACATCGGGCGCGATCCCCAGGCCCGCAGCACCGGCACCACCGTGCGTTCGCCCGCATTCGCCTGCTCGGACCACTGCGGGCCGGCATCAAACAGCAGGCTGTGGCCCTGGGTGCGCACCAGCGCAGCACTGCCCTGCCCCACATCCAGCGCCAGCACCTCGAAGTGCCCCCAGGCCGGCGCCTGCGGCTGCCACCCCAGCAGGGGCACCAGCAACGGCAGGCCCAGCATGCGCCAACGCCAGCCCCAGGGCATCACCAGCCACAGGCAGCCCAGCACCCCGGCCAGGGCCGCCCACCAGGGCGGCTGGGCAAAGAACAGCACAGCCCCGCGCCAGTCGGCCATGGCGTCCAGCAGCCCGACCATGGCCGTCACCCCCTGGGCGGCCAACCACCACAGCGGCGACCAGAGCACACCCAGCATGGACAGGGGCGTGATCACCAGCGTGACCCAGGGGATGGCCCACAGGTTGGCCAGCAAACCGATGACCGACACCTGGCCAAACAGCAGCAAGGTCAGCGGTGCCAGGGCGATGCCCACGACCCATTGCTCGCGCGCCATGCGCACCAGGACCGGCTTCCAGCCCCGCGCCGTGTCACCCCTCGGCCTCGGCTGTGCGGCAACCAGCACGCCCACGGCCACAAAGCTGAGCCAGAAGCCCGCCTGCAGCAGGCTCCACGGATCAATCAGCACCACCACGGTCAACACCGTCAGCCAGACGCAGGGCCAAGGCCAGCTGCGCGCCTGGCTGCGCAGCAGCACCACCACCGCCAGCATGCCGATGGTGCGCTGCGCGGGAATGCCCCAGCCGCTGAACAGCGCATAGGCCGTGGCCAGCGCCAAGCCGGCCCAGGCGGCCACCACCGGTGCCGGCTGCCACAGGCACAGCCGGGCCGAACGCCGCCAGCACAGCTGGACCACGGCCATCGCCAGCCAGGCGAACATGGTGATGTGGAGCCCGCTGATGCTGACCAGGTGCGCCACCCCGGTGTCGCGGAACAGTTGCCAGTCGGCGCGGCCGATGCTCGATTGCGCGCCAGTCACCAGGGCCTGGACCACGCCCATGGAAGCCTGCAGGCGTGCCGAGGCCCCTTCCGGGGGCTGCAGGCGCTGGTGGATCTGCCCCCGCCAGCGCGCCACCGGGGCCTGCCAGGTCTGGCCCAGCCATTGCGGCGGCGCATCGCGTGCGCCACGGCGCACATAGCCCGTGGCCTGGATGCCCTGGCTCCACCACCACAGCTCCCAATCCATGCCGTGGGGGTTGCGCTCCCCGTGCGGGGCCTTGAGGCGCACGGTCCAGGCCCAGCGCTGGCCGGCCTGCAAGCCCTGCGGTGGCAGCTCACCGTACCAGGTCAGCGCCACCAGCGGCGGCAGTGGCACGGGCTGCGGGGGCACCTCGACCGACTCGGCCTGCTCCACCGCAAAGCGCAGGCGCACCCCGCGCTCGACCGCCTGGGGCATGTCGGTGATGACCCCGGTCACGCGCACATCGCGCCCCTCCCACGCGGGCGGCATGGCCGTGGCGGCAAAGCTGGCGGCGCGCCAGCCCATCATCCCCAGGCCAGTGCCGCGCCCCACAGCAGCCA
>NZ_JAZHFR010000113.1:0-8610 GCF_036541385.1 Comamonas sp. GCA5
CCCCGGGGGGCCGAAGCGCCCCCCGCCGGACACCGATACCGCCAGCGCCGACACACCGGCCAGCCCGCCCCCGGCACCGGCCCCTGTGGCGCCACCACCGCCCAGCCTGCCGGCCTTCCAGGCCGCCCCGGAAATCCTGCCCACGGCCTCGCTGGGCCAAGGCCTGGCCAGCACCGCGCAGATCGAGCCCGATCTGGCCTTCCTGCAAGAGGCCGAGCTGTTGTCGCAAGAGCTGGAAGCCCGCATCACCGCCTGGCGCGCGACCCGGCCAGCGCGCTGCACCCCGACACCGACGCCCTGGCCCAGGCCCTGTCCCACTTGGCCTGGTCCTCGGGCTGCACCGAAATCGCCTCGCTCGCGCACCTGCTGCAGCGCTGCCTGCAGCGCATGCCCGCACAGGCCAGCCCGGCCCAGCGGCAAAGCTGCCAGCACGCCAGCGACGAAATGCGCCGCCTGCTGCACCAGTTCGCGGCTGGCTTTCTGCGCCGCGCCCACCCGCAGGTGATGGAGGCCTTGCACCAGTTGTACGCCAGCCTGCCCGTGCCCAGCACGCCACAGGACGCCCTGCCGACTGCTGTGGACACCGCACCGGACGCACAGGCGCAGGACGACACCACCGCTGCTGCGGACACGCACACCCCGTCACCGGCCTCCGCCGCAGCCGACGCCCTGGCCGAGCCGGCCGTGGAAGCGGCCAGTGCCGCCCCCGTGCTCGATGCCATGCATTTCTCCGTTTTTGAAGAGGAAATGCTGGCCGTCTGGCCACGGCTGCAGGCGGCACTCAAGCAGTGGCTGCAGACCCCCACCGACAGCGCGGCGCGCCAGACCGTGCTGCGCTGCCTGCACACCCTCAAGGGCAGTGCCCGCCTGGCAGGGGCCATGGCCTGGGCCAGCCAGGTGCATGCGCTGGAAGGCCTGGCCCTGGAGGTACAGTCCGAGGCCGGCCCGTGCGGCCCGGCTTCGCTGCAGCCGCCGCTGGAGGCCTTGCGCATCGCCTTTGTCGCCCTGCAGCAGGAGATGGCCGACCGCCACCCCGAGCGCCTTGCCCAGCGCTGGCAGCACAACCCGCTGGACACCGTCACGCGCCACGCCCAGGCGCTGTGGGCCACGCACGACGCGGGCAGCAGCGCCCTGGCCGCCAGCCAGTTGAGCCTCCACGCCCTGGCCAGCGGCCTGCAACAGCTGCGCCACCACATCAAGGACTGCGCCGCCTGGGCCGACACCTTGGTGCTGCACGGCGACCTGGAGCTGCCCTACGAGTGGCACGAAGAACTGCATGCCCTGGTGCAGGCCCTGGACCGCTGCACCGACGACGCGGACACCGTGCACCAGCAGTTGCAGCACAGCCTGGCCGACACCCACAACGCACTGAACACCCAGGGCGGCCACCTGCGGGCCTTGCAGCACACGCTGCTGTACGCCCGCCTGGTGCCGCTGAGCCACTGGCAGGAGCGCCTGGACAGCTGCGTGCAGCTGGCCGCACAGGACACCGCCAAGGCCGTGGAACTGGTCTGGCAGGACGGTGAGGCGCTGCTGGAGCGCAGCGTGGCCGATGCCCTGACCCCGGCGCTGGAGCACCTGCTGCGCAACTGCGTGGCCCACGGCCTGGAAACACCCGCACAGCGCAGCGCCGCCGGCAAGCCGGAGACCGGGCGCATCCAGCTCAGCGTGCACACCCAGGGCACGCAGCAGATCCTGCGCCTGCAGGACGACGGCCGCGGCCTGGATGTGCCCGCCATCCGCAGCAAGGCCCAGGCCCTGGGCCTGCTGCCCGCCGACGCGGTGGTGGACAACGACCGTGCCGCCGCCCTGATCCTGCACCCGGGCCTGAGCACGGCCACGGCCGTCACCGAGCTGGCGGGCCGCGGCATTGGCATGGACGTGGTCGCCGACACCATCACCCAGCTGGGCGGCAGCCTGCGCATCAGCAGCACCGCGGGGCAGGGCTGCTGCTTTGACATCTGCCTGCCCGCGCCCCCCCAGGTCGAGCAGGTGCTGGCCCTGCGTGCCGGCAGCTGGCGCGTGGCCCTGCCGGCGCGTGCCCTGGAAAGCGTGCGCCGCGTGCCGGCCGCCGTGGCCGAACAGGCGCTGGCGCAGGGCATGCTGAACGATGAGGCCACCGGCCCGCTGCCTCTGTACTGGGCTGGGGCCGTCTGGCAGCAATCTGCGCGCAGCCTGGAGCCTGCCCTCGACGGCACGCGCAGCCTGCTGATCGTGCGCAGCGACACCGCGCGCTGGGGCTTGCTGGTGGACGAAATCCTGGGCACGCAGGAGGTTACCCTGCAGGCGCCGGCAGAGCTGGCCGTGCCGGTGCCCGGTCTGCTGGGGATTGCCGCGCAGCCCAGCGGCCAGGTGCTGCAGGTCTACGACCCGGCCGCCGTGCTGGGGGCCCATGAGGCGCGCCAGTTGGCACAGCAAGGCCACGCCGCGCCGCCGCCGTCCAGCGAGGCCGAACCGCTACGTCCCCTGGTGCTGCTGGCCGATGACTCGCTGAGCGTGCGCCGCCTGGCCCAGCACCTGCTGCAATCCAGCGGCTACCGCGTGGAAACCGCCGAGGACGGCCTGCAGGCCTTGCACACGCTGGAAAACGGCGAAGTGCCAGCACTGCTGATTGCCGACATCGAGATGCCGGACATGGACGGCCTGGAACTGCTGCGCCGCCTGCGCGCGACCGAGCGCTTCCAGCGCCTGCCCGTAGTCATGCTGACTGCCCACAGCGCCGGCCCGGTCAGCCACCAGGCGATCGACCTGGGGGCGCAGGCGTTTCTGACCAAGCCCTATTCCCCCAACGAGCTGCTGGCCGTGGTGCGCCGCTTCGTCCAGGCCCCCTGATTCGCCACCACAGGCCGCGGCCCTGCGCCCGTTCGTCACAAAAAATACAACACTTTACAAACAGCGGTTGCCTCCTACATTTCGCGGGAATCGCCGTGACTACGCTCCCCTCTGATCTGCCTGTCGCGCAGTAGCTCCCGGCAGCAACCCAGGTGGGTTACACGTCTGAGACGGAGAGCTATCCGCTCGCGCCCCATGCAGTTCCTAGGAGCTACGGATGCGCAACAACCAGCCTGTGTCACAGAACGAGTTTGTGATTGCGGACAACGCGACGCTGATGTCCACCACCGACCCGCAAAGCCGCATCAACTACGCCAATGCGGCGTTCATCCACGCCAGCGGCTTCACGCAGGAAGAGCTGGACCACCAGCCCCACAACCTGGTGCGCCACCCCGACATGCCGCCCGAGGCCTTCGCCGACCTGTGGGCCACGCTGAAGGCCGGCGAGCCCTGGTCAAGAACCGCCGCAAGAACGGCGATTTCTACTGGGTCCGTGCGAATGCCGTGCCCATCGTGCGCAACGGTGTGACCAAGGGCTACATGTCGGTGCGCACCAAGGCCGACCGGCAGCAGATCGAGCAGGCCGAGGCCTTGTACAGCGCCATGCGCCAGGGCCAGGCCAAGGGGGTGCGCCTGCACAAGGGCATCCTGGTGCGCACCGGCCTGGGCGTGCTGCTGTCACTGGGCAAGCTGATGTCCGTGCGCACCCGGGTGCGCCTGAACATGCTGGGGCTGTGCGCGCTGAGCCTGCTGGGGCTGGCGCTGCTGGAAGGTGTGCACCCCTTCAACTGGCCCATGGCCGGCATGCTGGTGGCTGCCTGCGCCCTGGGCTGCGTGCTGCTGGAGTTCCAGTTCGCACGACCCATCGAGCAGCTGCGCCAGCAGGCGCTGGATGTGGCCACGGGCAACAACCGCAACGCCCTGACCGTGGATCGGGTCGACGAGATCGGCATGACCATGCGCACCATCAGCCAGCTGGGACTGATGTTCCGCTGGCTGATCGATGACGTCAGCCAGCAGGTGATCAACGTGCGCTCGGCGGTGGAGGAAATTGCCAAGGGCAATATGGACCTGAGCGAGCGGACCGAGCGCTCGGCCGCCAGCGTGCAGCAGACGGCATCGTTCATGGAGCAGATGACCAGCACCGTAGAGCAGAACGCCGGTACCTCTGCCCAGGCCGCCCAGCTGGCCCAGCAATCCACCCAGACGGCGCACCAGGGCGGCGATGCCATGCACAAGGTGACGGATGTGATGGCCGAGATCGCCAACAGCTCCAGCCGCATGAACGACATCATCGGCACCATCGACTTGATCGCCTTTCAGACCAACATCCTGGCACTGAATGCCGCCGTCGAAGCGGCCCGCGCTGGCGACCAGGGGCGGGGCTTTGCCGTGGTGGCCGCCGAGGTGCGCGCCCTGGCCCAGCGCAGCGCCACGGCCGCCAAGGAGATCAAGGTGCTGATCACGGCCTGCGTCGACAAGGTGCAAAGCGGGGGCCACATGGTGGCCGCCACCCAGACCGAGATCGAAACCATGGTGCAGCAGGTCCAGCAGGTGTCCACCCTGATCGCCGACATCAGCGCGGCCACGCGCGAGCAGCGCGACGGCATCATGCAGGCCAGCGAGGCCGTGGGGCAGATGGACTCGGCCACCCAGCAAAATGCCGCCCTGGTCGAGCAAAGTGCCGCGGCCGCGCAGAGCCTGGAGACGCAGACCCAGCGCCTGGTCGAGGCGGTCCGCGTCTTCCATTGAGCACGGCCCGCCGCCGGCGGGCCTTGTGCCTCAGCCGTGCGGCACCAGCAGGGGGTACAGCGACAACAGCAGCAAGGCCGCCATCACGCCGTTGAACACCTGCAGCGCGCGCGGCGACTGCATCCAGCGGCCGATCACCGTGCCAAACAGCGTCCACACGCTGATGCACGGGAAGTTCACCACCAGCATCACCAGCGTGCCGAGCAACAGGCTGGGCCAGTAGCTGCTGGGGGTGGTGTAGGCCGCAACCACGCCCACGGACATCAGCCACGCCTTGGGGTTGACCCACTGGAACGCCGCCGCCTGCCAGAAACCGAAGGGCTTGCCCTTGGCATCGGCCGTGCCCGCCTGGCCCGATGTGGCGATCTTCCAGGCCAGCCAGACCAGGTAGGCCGCGCCCAGGTACTGCAGCACCGTGTACAGCTGCGGCAACTGCTCGAACAGCGCGCCCAGCCCGGCGCCCACCAGGAACAGCATCAGCGAACACCCGACGGTGATCCCCAGCATGTGCGGCATGCTGCGCTGGTAGCCGAAGTTGGCCCCCGAAGCGGTCAGCATCACATTGTTGGGGCCCGGCGTGATGGAGCTGACAAAGATGAACGTGGCCAGCGGCAACAGCATGGAACCGGTGGACACATCGAGCGCGAGATTCATGGCGAGCACCTTCTTGGAGGTTGGAAATCAAGGCTTGCATGCTACGGCGCTTCACCAGTACAGTACCAATACAGTTCACCGGCTCACTACACCCACTGTATGGATCCAAACACCCGGCCAGTTCGCAGCAGCAGTACCCCGGCCCGCGCCCTCAGCGCCAACGACCTGGGCTGGCACCCCCAACGTGGCCATGGCCTGCCGCCGCTGGTCGACCAGTTGGTGCAGCACTGCCAGCAACTGCTGCGCAGCCACAGCCTGCGCGCGGGTTCGCGCCTGCCCTCGGTGCGACAGCTGGCCGATGGCAGCGGCGTCAGCCGCGACACCATCGTCCAGGCCTACGACCGGCTGGTGGCCCAGGGCCTGGTCGGCTCGCGCCCCGGGGCCGGCTTTTTTGTCAGCGCCCAGCGCAGCCCCACGCTGCGCCGGGCCGCAACCAGCGCCACGCCCACGCTGTCGGCCGACAAGGCGTTCGACACCCCGTTCCTGCTGCGCAGCATGTTCCGCACCCAGGACGACGTGCGCTTTGATGGCAGCACCGGCCTGCTGCCCCACAGCTGGATGGACCACGGCATGCTGAATGCCGCCGTGCGCGCCGTGGGCCGCAGCGCGGGCGCGCAGCTGTTGGGCTATGGTGCGCCGCAGGGTTATGCGCCGCTGCGCCAGCAGCTGGCGGCCTACCTGCTGACCCAGGGGGTGGCGGTCGACCCCGAGCAGGAGCTGATGACCGTCACCGGCGTCACCCAGGGCATGGACCTGGTGCTGCGCAGCCTGCTGCGCGCCGGCGACACCGTGCTGGTGGAGGACCCGACCTGGTTCATGGTATTCGGGCTGCTGCGCTCCATCGGCGTGCAGGTGCTGCCGGTGCCGCGCCGGCGCGACGGACCGGACATGGAGGTGCTGGAGCGCCTGGCGCGCACCCACCGCCCCAAGCTGTTCATCACCAACACCGCCGTGCACAACCCCACGGGCTTCAGCCTGACGCTGGCCGCCGCGCACGATGTGCTGCGCGTGGCCGAGCAGCAGGACTTCCTGATCCTGGAAGACGACACCTATGCCGACTTCCACCCCGGCCAGCCGGTGCGCCTGGCCACGCTGGACCGGTTGCGCCGCGTCATCCTGATCGGCGGGTTCTCCAAGACCCTGGCCGGCAGCCTGCGCGTGGGCTATCTGGCCGCGGCCCCCGAGCGCCTGCGCGCGCTGACCGATGCCAAGCTGCTCAGCGGCCTGACCAGCCCGGAGCTGGGCGAGCGCGTGGTCCACCGCATCCTGGCCGAAGGCCAGTACCGCAAGCACGTGCTGCGCCTGCGCGAACGCCTGGACAGCACGCGCCACCGCTGCCTGCGCCTGGTGGAAAGCCTGGGCCTGCGCTTGCACCAGGAACCGCTGGCCGGCATGTTCGTCTGGGTGGACACCGGGCAAGACACCGAAGTGCTGGCCCGCAAGGCCGCCGGGCAGGGGCTGCTGCTGGCGCCGGGGGTGCTGTTTTCGGCCGACCAGCAGCCGTCGACCATGCTGCGCCTGCCGGTCTCGCTGGCGGACGAGCCGGCCACCTTGCAGGTGCTCAGCGCCCTGCTGGCCCAATAAGCCTTAAAACAGGCTCTGACGCTTGTTGCACAAGCGCAAGCAGCTATGGTTTTCGCTAGCACCAGTGTCGCACTGCGGTGGCAGACGGCCGATCAAACGGGACAAATCCGCGCTTCTCGCGCCACCGCCGGGGTTGCGGGCGCGCCTAATAGCGCTTACTCACGTTCCACACCACAACCACGGGAAGTCACTTGCATGGGACTCAATAACCTCAAAATTGGCCGCCGCCTGGCGCTGTCCTTCGGATTGGTTCTGCTGATCACTGCCACGATTGCGGGCCTGGGCATCTGGCGCCTGCAAACCCTGGGCCAGGCCATGGACCAATTGACCCGCGAAGACAGCCAGCGCCTGCAGGCCACCAACGAATGGCGCCAGGGCATCGAGTTGAACTGGATGCGCACCCGCGCCGCCATCCTGAGCCCGGACGCCCACCACTTTGCGGAGCTGCAAAAGGAGATGGCCGAGACCTCGAAGTCGGTCGATCAGCTGCGCACCACCATCGAAGGCCTGATCCGCACCGAGGCGGGGCGCCAGTTGGTGGTCAACATCGACAAGGCGCGTGCCGCCTACCGTGATCCCCGGGCCGAGCTGCTCAAGCGCCGCGCCGCGGGCGAGGACGTGTCCGCCGCCCTGGACCAGCAGCTGGTGCCGCTGGCCGAGGCCTACAACCAGTCCATCCGCCAGTTCGAGCAGCGCCAGCAGATGCTGTACGAACAGACCCGCGATGCCGCCACGGCGCAGGTCCATCAGAGCCAATGGATCATCCTGGTCTGCACTGCCATCGCCCTGCTGACCGGCGGCGTAGCCGCCTGGCTGCTGAGCCGTTCCGTCACCGGCCCTCTGCAACTGGCCGTGCGCAGCGCCGAGCAGATTGCCGAGGGCGACCTGACGCAATCCATCGCGGTCCAGGGCCGCGACGAGACCGCCGCCCTGCTGGGCGCCCTGCAGCACATGCAGACGCGGCTGGCCGAAGTGGTCTCCGGCGTGCGCAGCAATGCCGAGAGCGTGGCCACGGCCAGCGCACAGATCGCACAGGGCAACAGCGACCTGTCCAGTCGCACCGAAAGCCAGGCCAGCGCCCTGGAAGAGACCGCCGCGTCCATGGAGCAGCTGGGCACCACCGTACGCCAGAATGCCGACAACGCCCGCCAGGCCAACCAGTTGGCCTTGACTGCCTCCAACGTAGCCGCCCAGGGCGGTGAGGTGGTGACCCAGGTGGTGCACACCATGCGCGGCATCAATGACAGCAGTCGCAAGATTGCCGACATCATCGGCGTCATCGACAGCATTGCCTTCCAGACCAACATCCTGGCGCTGAACGCGGCGGTGGAAGCTGCGCGCGCTGGCGAGCAAGGCCGTGGCTTTGCCGTGGTGGCCAGCGAAGTGCGCAGCCTGGCACAGCGCAGCGCCGATGCCGCCAAGGAAATCAAGCAGCTGATCACAGCCAGCGTCAATCAGGTGGACCAGGGCACGCAACTGGTGGACCAGGCCGGCACCACCATGACCCAGGTGGTCAGCGCGATTGGCCGCGTCACCGACATCATGGGCGAGATCAGCGCCGCCAGTACCGAGCAAAGCCAGGGCGTGGCCCAGGTGGGCGAAGCCGTCACGCAGATGGACCAGGCCACCCAGCAAAATGCCGCCCTTGTGGAGGAAAGCGCCGCCGCCGCCAGCAGCCTGAACAGCCAGGCCACGCAGCTGGTCAACGCCGTGGCGGTGTTCCGCCTGCCCGGCCAGGCCCAGCGGGACACCCACCAGACCGCCGTCGCCGCGCAGGGCCATCGCCCG
>NZ_JAZHFR010000114.1:0-8290 GCF_036541385.1 Comamonas sp. GCA5
AGACCGGTGCGGCGCCGCGCTACACCTACAGCACCATCGCCCTGCTCAAGGCCGCGCTGTTTGCCGCGCCCTGGTGCGACATCGCCGCCGGCAACCCGCAGGGCGTGGCCGCGCCGCTGGCGCCGCTGCTGCGCCAGGCCATGGATGCGGGGCGCTGCGGGGCCTCGCTGTACACAGGCCGCTGGACCGATGTGGGCACGCCCGAGCGCCTGACGGCCTTGAACCAGGCTGCATAAAAAAGAGCGAGTAGCGCGCGCTGCGCCGAGGTTTTCAAGGTTTTTGGCTTTGAAACCAAGTTGGAACGAGCGCGTGCAGCTCCTTTTTTCGTTGGATGCGGCGCATGCCGCCGCAGCAGGGCCCGGGGGCGCCGCATGGGAGACCCGAGATGGTGGTGTGGGAATACGCGCAATTGTTCGTGGTGGTGGCCCTGGCGTCGATGTGCCAGAACCTCACGGGCTTTGCCTTTGGACTGATCTTTGTGGGCGTGGCCGGGGCCTTGCAGCTGATGCCGATCGCCGACGCCGCCAACGTGGCCTGCCTGCTGTCGCTGGTCAACGGTGCGGTCTACCTGCGCAGCCACCCGTTCGAGCCACGCTGGGACGTGCTCCAGCCGCTGGCCATCACCAGCCTGCTGGGCACGCTGCTGGGGCTGGCGCTGCTGCACTGGCTCAGCGGCAGCGCCCTGGGCGTGCTGCGCATGATCCTGGGCGTGGCCATCGTGCTGTGCGCGGTGGTCCTGCTGCTGCAGAAGGCGCAGCGCACGGCGCCCTCGCCCTGGCCGTCGACGTGGCTGGCCGGGGGCCTGGCGGGCGTGCTGGGCGGCCTGTTTTCCACGTCCGGCCCGCCCCTGGTCTACCACCTGTACCGCCAGCCGCTGTCGCCGCTGGTGGTGCGCCAGAGCCTGCTGGCCCTGTTCCTGATGGGCAATGTGCTGCGCCTGGGGGGGGTCATCGCCATGGGCGAGCTGGCCTGGTCCTCGGTGCTGGTCAGCGCGGTGGCCCTGCCCGTGGTGGCCGCCGTGACGTGGCTGGTGGCGCGGCATCCGCCGCCGCTGCCGCAGCGGGCCCTGCAGTGGCTGGTGTGCGCCTTGCTGATGCTGGCCGGTGTCAGCCTGCTGTGGGCCTGAACCCTGGCGCGCAGGGGCATTCGGGCGCAGTACCATCGGTGGCATGACTTCTGTTTACGCACAACGCCGCGCCCGCCTGGCCGCCCAATTGGGCGATGGCGGCATCGCCATCATTCCCACGGCACCGGAGCGCGGTCGCAACCGCGACAACAGCTATCTGTACCGGCATGACAGCTACTTCTACTACCTGACGGGCTTCACCGAACCCGGCGCCTGCCTGGTGCTGCGGGCCGATGGCAGCAGCACCCTGTTTGCCAGCCCAAGGACCTGGAGCGCGAGATCTGGGACGGCTACCGCCTGGGCCCGCAGGCCGCGGTGCAGACCCTGGGCGTGAGCGAGGCCCTGTCCATCGACGACATCGACACGCGCCTGCCGCGCCTGCTGGAAAACCAGGCCACCGTCTGGTGGCCGTTTGCCACCCACGAGGGGCTGGCCGCGCGCGTCGAAGGCTGGCTGGGCCAGGTGCGCGCCCGCACCCGCGCCGGGGCGCTGTGCCCGGCGGCGCAGGGCGATGTCTGCACGCTGCTGGACGAGATGCGTCTGGTCAAGGACGCGCACGAGCTGGACCTCATGCGCCGCGCCGCGCAGATCAGTGCCCGCGCCCATATCCGAGCCATGCAGCGCTCGGCCCGCATGCTGCGCGCCGGCGAGGCTGTGTGCGAATACCACCTGGACGCCGAGCTGCTGCACGAATTCCGCCAGGGCGGTGCCAATGGCGTGGCCTATGAGTCCATCGTCGCCGCCGGCGCCAACGCCTGCGTGCTGCACTACCGCGCCGACAAGGCGCCCGTGCGCGCCGGCGAGCTGGTGCTGATCGACGCCGGCTGCGAGCTGGACGGCTATGCCAGCGACATCACCCGCACCTTCCCGGCCAACGGCCAGTTCAGCGGCCCGCAGCGCGATCTGTACCAGCTGGTGCTGGCCAGCCAGAAGGCCGCGGTGGCGGTGACCAAGGCTGGCAGCCGCTTCAGCGATGCGCACGATGCCGCCGTGGCCGTGCTGGCGCAGGGCATGCTGGACGTGGGGCTGCTGGACCGCAACGTCTACGGCACGGCCCAGGACGTGATCGCGCAGCGCGCCTATTTCCAGTTCTACATGCACCGCACCGGCCACTGGCTGGGCATGGACGTGCACGACTGCGGCAGCTACGTGGAGCCGAGCGAGATCGACCAGAGCACGCAGCACACCGATGCGCTCAGCGGCCAGGTGGTGACCACCCGGCCCAGCCGCATCCTGCGCCCCGGCATGGTCACCACCATCGAGCCCGGCATCTACGTGCGCCCAGCGCCCGGCGTGCCGGAAGCCTTCCACCACATCGGCATCCGCATCGAAGACGATGCCGTGGTGACCGACACGGGCTGCGAGCTGATCACCCGCGGCGTGCCCGTGGAGGTGGCCGAGATCGAAGCCCTGATGCGCGATTAACCCCCCAAGAGAGACCTGTTTGATGAGCCTGCAAGACCTGTACATCCGCCGTGCCACCAAGATCGTGGCCACCCTGGGCCCCGCCTCGAGCGAGGTGGATCTGCTCGCCAAGATGATTGCCACGGGCGTGAACGTGGTGCGCTTGAACTTCAGCCACGGCACCGCCCAGGACCACATCGACCGCGCCAAGGCCGTGCGTGAGGCGGCCGTGCTGGCCGGGCGCGAAGTGGCCATCATGGCCGACCTGCAAGGCCCCAAGATCCGCGTCGGCAAGTTCGCAGACGGCAAGGTGCAATTGGTGGCGGGGGCCAGCTTCGTGCTGGATGCCAGCCGCAAGGAGCCGGGCGACCTGCAGGGCGTGGGCCTGGACTACAAGGAGCTGCCGCGCGATGTGAAGGCGGGCGACGTGCTGCTGCTCAACGACGGCCTGATCGTGCTGACCGTGGAGCGCGTGCTGGGCGATGCCGTGCACACCACGGTGACCATCGGCGGCGAGCTGTCCAACAACAAGGGCATCAACAAGCAGGGCGGCGGCCTGACGGCGCCGGCGCTGACGGCCAAGGACATGGAGGACATCAAGACCGCCATGGCCCTGGGCGCCGACTACGTGGCGGTCAGCTTCCCCAAGAACGCCACCGACATGGAAATGGCGCGCCAGCTGTGCACCGTGGCCTGCGCCGGCAGCGGCCACCGCCCCGGCCTGATCGCCAAGATCGAGCGCGCCGAGGCCATCCCGCTGCTGGAGGAAATCCTCAAGGTCTCGGACGGCATCATGGTGGCGCGTGGCGACCTGGCCGTGGAGGTGGGCAACGCCGCCGTGCCGGCACTGCAAAAGAAGATGATCCGCATGGCGCGCGACATGGACAAGGTGGTGATCACCGCGACCCAGATGATGGAGAGCATGATCACCAACCCCGTGCCCACGCGCGCCGAGGTCAGCGACGTGGCCAACGCCGTGCTCGACGGCACGGACGCCGTGATGCTCAGCGCCGAGACCGCGGCCGGCAAGTACCCGCTGGAGACGGTGCGTGAGATGGCCCACATCTGCGCCGCCGCCGAGGCCGCCGAGGACCGCAGCCAGGATGCCCAGTTCGGCGAGCGCGAATTCACCCGCATCGACCAGGCGATCGCCCTGGGCGCGCTGTTCACCGCTCACAAGCTGGACGCCAAGGCCATCGTGGCCATGACGGACAGCGGCTCGACCGCGCTGTGGATGAGCCGCCACCGCATCCACACGCCCATTTACGCGCTGACCCCCAAGGTCAGCACCCAGCGCAAGATGGCGCTGTACCGCAATGTGCGCCCGCTGCTGATGGACACCAGCGCCGAGCGTGACACCGCCCTGGTCCAGGCCGAAAGCCACCTGCGCATGCGCGGCATCGTGCAGTCCGGCGATGTCTACGCCATCACCTGCGGCGAGCCCATGGGCCAGCCCGGCGGCACCAACATGCTGCAGATCTGCCGGGTGCCCTGAGGGTGGCGCACGCGCCCACCCCAGCGGGCTGGCGGGCGATTGCGCCACGCCATGGTCAGCCGGGGTGGGGGCGGTTAAAATTAGCGGTTACGACGCGGTTACGGCCGCGCTACATTCCAACTTTTTTGACCGGACCACGACCATGCCTCTGATCTCGATGCGTGAAATGCTCGACCATGCCGCCGAAAACGGCTATGGCATCCCCGCCTTCAACGTGAACAACCTGGAGCAGGTCCAGGCCGTGATGGCTGCGGCTGACGAAGTCGGCGCACCCGTGATCCTGCAGGCCAGCGCCGGTGCCCGCAAGTACGCTGGCGAGCCCTTCATCAAGCACCTGATCCAGGCTGCCGCCGAGATGTACCCCCACATCCCCCTGGTGATGCACCAGGACCACGGCACCACCCCCGAGGTGTGCCACGGCGCGCTGAACCTGGGCTTCGGCTCGGTGATGATGGACGGCTCGCTGATGAGCGACGGCAAGACGCCTTCGTCCTTCGACTACAACGTGGATGTCACCAAGCAGGTCGTGGCCATGGCCCACCGCATCGGCGCCACCGTCGAAGGCGAGCTGGGCTGCCTGGGCAACCTGGAAACCGGTGAAGCCGGCGAGGAAGACGGCATCGGCGCTGAAGGCAAGCTGGACCACAGCCAGATGCTGACCGACCCTGAGGAAGCCGCCCAGTTCGTGCAGGCCACGCAGCTGGACGCCCTGGCCATCGCCATCGGCACCAGCCACGGCGCCTACAAGTTCAGCCGCCCCCCTACGGGCGACATCCTGGCGATTTCCCGCGTCAAGGAAATTCACGCCCGCATCCCCAACACCCACTTGGTGATGCACGGCTCCTCCTCCGTGCCCCAGGAACTGCTGGCCATCATCAACCAGTACGGCGGCAAGATGAAGGAAACCTACGGCGTGCCCGTCAAGGAAATCCAGGAAGCCATCAAGTACGGCGTGCGCAAGGTGAACATCGACACCGACATCCGCCTGGCGATGACCGGTGCGGTGCGCAAGTTCCTGGCCGAGAACCCCGACAAGTTCGACGCCCGCGAATGGCTCAAGCCCGCGCGCGAAGCCGCCAAGCAGGTCTGCAAGGCGCGTTACCTGGAGTTCGGTTGCGAAGGCCAGGGCGGCAAGATCAAGGGCTACAGCCTGGAGCAGATGGCCAAGAAGTACGCCGCGGGCGAACTGGCCCAGGTTGTGAACTGAGCGCACTGACGCTGCCGGCGCCCCGCGCCTGACAGACCCCGGCCCGCAGGCATTGCCTGCGGGCTTTTTTCATGGGTGCGTGGCGGCTTTGCTGCAGGTGCCATCTTGGTGCGGGGTGCACCCCGCACGGGACGGACGCCCTGTTTCGGGTCGCAGGTCTTGCGCATGTGGCATGTCAACATTGCATATATTCATGCAAACATTGTGAAAAGTTGTTCACAATCCGGGCAACAAGGACCTTTTATGACCACAACCATTCTTCGTCGCACCCTGATTGCCTGCGGTGCTGCCATGCTGGCAGCCGGCCCCGCGTTGGCGGATGACGCCGCTTCCTTCCCCAACAAGCCCGTGACCATCGTCGTGGGTTACCCCGCGGGCGGCTCAACCGACCTGGTGGGCCGTCTGGTGGCCAACGAAATCGAAAAGCACCTGGGCCAGACCGTGGTGGTCGAGAACCTGGGCGGCGCCGGTGGCGCCATCGGGGCACAGAAGGTGGCCAGCGCCAAGCCCGATGGCTACACGCTGCTGGTGGGCGCGAACAACGAAATCGCCATCGCCAACCAGATCAACAAGGCCGTGAAGTACAAGATCAGCGACTTCACGCCCATCGGCATGGTGGCGTCGCAGCCCATGGTACTGGTGGCCTCCAAGAAGGCCGGCGTGAAGAATGCCGCCGAGTTCGTCAAGGCCGTCAAGGCCAACCCCGGCAAGTTCAGCTACGGTTCGTCGGGCGTGGGCACGGCCCTGCACCTGGCCGGTGAAATGATGAAGGACCAGGGCAAGATCGACATGCAGCACGTGCCTTACCGCGGCGTGCCTGCGCTGACGAACGATGTGCTGGGTGACAACATCGAGTACGGTGTGTTCGTGCTGTCCTCGGGCCTGCCGCTGATCAAGGCCGGCAAGGTGACCCCCATCGGCACCACCGAAGCCAAGCGCTACGCCGCCACCCCCGACATTCCTGCCCTGGCGGAAACGCCCGAGTTCAAGAATGTAGACATCAACTCGTGGTTCGCCATGATGGCCCCCGCCAACCTGCCCGCGCCCATCGCGGCCAAGCTGAAGGCGGCGCTGGACAAGACCATGGCCTCGCCCGAGTTCCGCAAGAAGATGGAAGACGCCGGCGCGTCCGTGATGGACAGCAAGCTGGATGCTGGCAAGTACATCAACGGCGAAATCGCCAAGTACAAGAAGATCATCGACGTCGCGAAGATCGAACTGTAAGCCGGCTGCGCAGGCCTGCCCTGAGCCCACCCCAAAGCCCGTCCGGTTAGCGCCGGACGGGCTTTTTTTATGGTGGTTTATAAAAAAATGAGCGTATAGCGCTTGTCTGGCAAGGGTTGCAGGCTTGAAAGTGCCTGAAAGGCTTGCAGAGCATGCGCTACCTGCTCTGCTTTGTGGATCAACGCCCGCGCTGCAGGCGCGCCGGCTCCAGCGCGGCCAGGTCCACGCCCTCGTCCATCAGGCTGGGGTCGATGGGCTCGTCCAGCAGCAGGTTGCGCGCCAGCAGACTGTAGGCGGCGGCGCTCTGGATGCCGTAGCCGCCCTGGGCGGCCACCCAGAACAGGCCGGGGACCTCGTCGTCCCAGCCGATCACCATCTCGCCATCGGCGACGAAGGAGCGCAGCCCCGCCCAGGTGTGCGAGGGGCGGCGGATGCGCAGCGTGGTGGCCTGCTCGATGTTCCAGATGCCGGTGGCGATGTCCTCCTCCTCGGGCTGCACATCGTGGGGGTAGGTGGCGTCGGCATTCGCCGGGGAACCCAGCAGCTGCCCGGCATCGGGCTTGAAGTAGAAGCTCTCGTCCGCGCTGATGACGGCCGGCCAGTGCGCGGCCTCCATCCCCTCGGGTGCGGGGAAGGTGAAGGCGCTGCGGCGCGCCGGCACCAGGCCGATGGCGCGGGCCCCGGCCAGCTCGCCCAGGCCATCGGCCCAGGCGCCGGCGGCATTCACCAGTGCGTGGGTTTGCAGCTGACGCCCGTCGGCCAGCGTGACCGTCCAGCGGCTGGCGAACACGTCGTGCTGCAGGCCGGTGACCTCGGCCTGGCACCAGACCTGGCCGCCCTGCTGGCGCAGGCCGCGCAGAAAGCCCTGGTGCAGGGCGTGGACCTCGATGTCGCGCGCGCCATCGTCCACAAAGCCATCGACGATGCTGGCGTTCAGCACCGGCACCAGGGCGCGCAGCGCATCGCCGTCCAGGCGCTGGGCGCCCGGGGAGTGGCGCACCGCCTCGGCATAGGCGCTATCGATCAGCGGTTTTTGCGCGGCCGTGGCCACGTACATCACGCCACGCGGGTGCAGCAGCGGCACATCGGTGAAGCCGGGGGGCGGATTTTCATAGAAGGCGCGGCTGGCGCGCGTCAGCGCCTGCACCTGGGGGGGGCCGTAATGCTCTTCGAACAAGGCCGCCGAGCGGCCCGTGGTGTGGTAACCGGGCTGGGTTTCGCGCTCCAGCACCAGCACGCGCTGGCCCGCCTGTGCCAGCTGCCAGGCCGTGCTGGCCCCGGCCATGCCGGCGCCAATCACCACGATGTCCCATTGCTGGGCCTGCATATTGCTAGTTGCTTCGCTCATGCCTGCAATGATACGCGGGTTCTGGCCCTTGTGAAGGTGTGGTGGCGACGGCCCAGGGGTTTCCCAGGCGGTGTTTTGCTTGATCTGTGGCAATTTTGGATGCAAGCCTCCACTTTTTTGCCCGCCGGATCGCTGCGCTGACAGGCTTACTGCGGATACTTGCTTCACCAACTTTTTTCGAACCGGTGTGGGCACTGACTGTGCGGACAGCAGTTGCTGTATCGCAATTTGCTATGACCTCTGTGCTGCATCGCATGCGCTTGTCCCACAAGCTGCTGATTCTGGGTTTGGTGGCGCTGGTGATGGTGGCGCTGCCCCTGTCGCTGTATGTGACCGATGTGCTGGGCAATCTGCGCCACGCGCGCAGCGAGGCCACCGGCATGCCGACCATGATGGCTGTCAATGCCGCCGTGCAGCAGCTGCAGGTGCACCGCGGCACGGCCGCCGGCATGCTGGGCGGCGACGCCACCATGGCCGCCCGCCGCG
>NZ_JAZHFR010000115.1:0-8000 GCF_036541385.1 Comamonas sp. GCA5
AGAGCGACCGCCCCGAGCTGACCGCCGCCAAGATCATCGTCTCCGGTGGCCGTGCCCTGGGCAGCGCCGAGAAGTTCAACGAAGTCATCACCCCCCTGGCCGACAAGCTGGGCGCCGCCATCGGTGCCAGCCGTGCGGCGGTCGATGCGGGCTACGCCCCCAATGACCTGCAGGTGGGCCAGACCGGCAAGATCGTGGCGCCCCAGCTGTACATCGCGGCGGGCATCTCGGGTGCGATCCAGCACTTGGCCGGCATGAAGGACTCCAAGGTGATCGTGGCGATCAACAAGGACCCCGAGGCGCCGATCTTCTCGGTGGCCGACTATGGGCTGGAAGCCGACCTGTTTACCGCGGTGCCTGAACTGGTGAAGGCACTGTAAGCAGCGAAGACCAAAAGGAGGGGCGTGCCCCTCCTTTTTTGCATCGGGGGATGCCGGCCGCCAGGACTTTTCACACAACAACAGCCTGCGAACACGGAGACGGGATATGCAAGAGACAAGCATGCGCATGCGCTATCGGCTGGCCTTGGCCGTGGTGTGTGCCGCCAGCGCCAGTCTGGCGCACGCGGACTGGGTGGTGGCCCAGGTGGCGCCGTTGACCGGGGCCACGGCGGTGCAGAGCAAGGCCTACGCCCAGGGCATGCGCCTGTATTTCAACGAGGTGAACAAGTCCGGCGGCGTGCACGGCGACCGCCTGCGCCTGGTCTCCGCCGATGACCGGGGCAGTCCCGAGGAAACGGTCAAGCAGACGCAGCGCCTGCTCCAGGAGGCCAAGCCCGTGGCCCTGGCCGGCTACTTTGGCAACCGCAACCTGCAGGCCCTGCTCGACAGCAAGCTGCTGGAGCAGGCCTCCATCAGCCTGGTCGGCTTTCACAGCACCGACATGCGGGTGCTGAAGGCGCCGCAGCTGTTCAGCACGCGTGCCGGCTTGCCGGAGGAGGTGGAGAAGATTGCCAAGCACCTGGCCACCCTGGGCCTGACGCGCCTGGCCCTGGTGTACGACGAGCGCAGCGAGGACGAGGTCAAGGCCCTGACCCAGCTGGTCGGCAGCCTGGTGACCGCGTCCGGCGGACAGTTGCTGGCGCACGTGCCCTGGAAGGCCGGCAAGCAGGCGCAGGAGGCGGCCATCGACAGCTTGCAGCGCGCGGAGCCGCGCGCGCAGGCTGTGCTGGTGGTGGCGTCCAGCCCCGCCAGTGCGGCGTTCCTGGAGGCCTACCGCCTGGAAGGCGGGGCCGCCCAGGTGTATGCCACCTCCAGCGCCGACATCGAACAGCTGGCCACCCGCCTGCCCGTGGAGCTGATGCGCGGGGTGTCGATCGCGCAGGTCGTGCCCAACCCCTACCGCTCCACCAACCGCCTGAACAAGGAATTCCGCGACCTGCTGGCCAAGCAGCCCAAGGACGAGGCGCTGAGCGTGAGCTATCCCATGATGGAAGGCTATGTGAACGCCAAGGTGCTGGTCGAGGCCATGCGCCGCACCCAGCCGCTCAGCAGCGAGCGGCTGGCCGACAGCCTGCGCAGCATCCAGTCGCTGGACCTTGGTGGCTACTGGGTCACCTTTGCGCGGGGCTCACAGTCGGGCTCCCGGTTTGTGGATTTGAGCATCGTCAACGCGCAAGGCCGCGTGACGCAATAAATAGCAGTCAGCGCAAGCTGGACAAGCGCTGGAACCCATTTTTACTCTCAAGAAGAAAGCTGAGACATGAGCTATACCGCCCCCATCAAAGACATGCTGTTTGCCATGGAACACCTGGCCCATCTGGACCAGGTGGCGCAGATTCCGGGCTTCGAGGACGCCGGTCTGGAGACGGCGCAGGCCGTGCTGGAAGAAAGCGCCAAGCTGTGCGAGGGCGTGGTGGAGCCGTTGAACATTCCCGGCGACACCCAGCCCTCCAGCTTTGAGGGCGGCAAGGTCACCACCACCCCGGGCTTCAAGGAGGCCTACCAGCAGTTCGTGGAAGGCGGCTGGCAAGGCCTGCAGCACCCCGCGGCCTATGGCGGCCAGGGCCTGCCCAAGACGATTGGCGCGGCCTGCGTGGAAATGCTCAACAGCTCCAACATCAGCTTCGCGCTGTGCCCGCTGCTGACCGATGGTGCCATCGAAGCCCTGCTGACCGCGGGCAGCGACGATCTGAAGGCCACCTACCTGGAAAAGCTGATCACCGGCGAGTGGACCGGCTCCATGAACCTGACCGAACCCCAGGCCGGCTCCGACCTGGCCCTGGTGCGCACCCGGGCCGAGCCCCAGCCCGATGGCAGCTACAAGGTGTTCGGCACCAAGATCTTCATCACCTACGGTGAGCACGACATGGCGGACAACATCGTCCACCTGGTGCTGGCCCGGGTGGCCGGTGCGCCCGAGGGCGTCAAGGGCATCAGCCTGTTCGTGGTGCCCAAGTTCCTGGTGAACGCCGATGGCTCGCTGGGCGCGCGCAACGACGTGCACTGCGTGTCCATCGAGCACAAGATGGGCATCAAGGCCTCGCCCACGGCCGTGCTGCAGTACGGTGACCACGGCGGCGCTGTCGGCTATCTGGTGGGCGAGGAAAACCGCGGTCTGGAATACATGTTCATCATGATGAACGCCGCGCGCTATGGCGTGGGCATGCAGGGCATCGGTGTGTCCGAGCGGGCCTACCAGCGTGCCGTGCAGTACGCGCGCGACCGGGTGCAAAGCCGCCCTGTGGATGGCAGCGTGGCCGGCAGCGCCGCCATCATCCACCACCCCGATGTGCGCCGCATGCTGATGACCATGCGCGCCACCACCGAGGCCTGCCGCGCCATGGCCACCACGGCGGCGGCGGCCTACGACGCGGCCCACCACCACCCCGATGCCGAGGTGCGCAAGGCCAATGCTGAGTTCTATGAATTCATGGTGCCCCTGGTCAAGGGCTACAGCACCGAGATGAGCCTGGAAGTGACCAGCCTGGGCGTGCAGGTGCACGGCGGCATGGGCTTCATCGAGGAAACCGGTGCCGCCCAGTACTACCGCGACGCCAAGATCCTGACCATCTACGAAGGCACGACCGCCATCCAGGCCAATGACCTGGTGGGCCGCAAGACGGCCCGTGACGGTGGCAAGAACGCCAAGGACATTGCCGCCCAGATCGCCAAGACCGAAGAGCAGTTGCGGGCCAGCGGCACCGCCGCCGCCCAGGCCATGGCCCTGCGCCTGCAGGCCGCGCGCGAGGCGTTCCTGGACGTGGTGGACTTTGTGGCCGGCAAGGCCAAGGCCTCGCCCAACGCCGTGTACGCGGGCAGCGTGCCCTACCTGATGCTGACCGGCAACCTGGTGGCCGGCTGGCAGATGGGCCGTGCCCTGCTGGTGGCGCAGGACAAGCTGGCCCAGGGCGAGGACGTGGCCTTCATGCAGGCCAAGGTGGCCACGGCGCAGTTCTACGCCGAGCACATCCTGACCCGCACCACCAGCCTGCGCGACAGCATCCTGGCGGGTGGCGACAGCGCCTGCGCCCTGGCGCTGGACGCCTTCTGACGCCCTGGCGACAGACAGCACCGCGGTAAGGGCAGACCATGGGATGGCTGCTCTTATCATTAGAAAAGTGAGCTGCTGGCGCTTGTCTGGTCAGCGTTTGAAGCTGTTTTTCTATCAATCACAATAGATTCGGAGACCGTTGCATGTCCAAAATTCCTGCAGTGCTGCAAAACTTGGCATTGCCCGTGATCGGCTCGCCCCTGTTCATCATCAGCAACCCCAAGCTGGTCATTGCCCAGTGCAAGGCCGGCATCGTGGGTTCCATGCCCGCCCTGAATGCCCGCCCTGCGGAAATGCTGGAGGACTGGCTGGCCGAGATCACCGAAGAGCTGGCCGCGCACAACCGGGCGCACCCTGAAGCGCCGGCCGCCCCGTTTGCCATCAACCAGATCGTGCACAAGAGCAACGACCGCCTGGAGCACGACCTGCAGGTCTGCGCCAAGTACAAGGTGCCGCTGATCATCACCAGCCTGGGCGCGCGCGAGGACGTGAACCAGGCCGTGCACAGCTGGGGCGGCGTGGTGATGCACGACATCATCAACAACAAGTTCGCCCACAAGGCCATCGAGAAGGGCGCGGACGGCCTGATCGCCGTGGCGGCGGGGGCTGGCGGCCATGCCGGCGTGAAGAGCCCGTTTGCCCTGATCCAGGAAATCCGCCAATGGTTCGCCGGCCCGCTGGCGCTGTCGGGTTCCATGGCATCGGGCGGCGCCATCCTGGCCGCCCAGGCCATGGGGGCGGATTTTGCCTACATCGGTTCCGCCTTCATCGCCACCGAGGAGGCCCGCGCCGCCGAGGAGTACAAGCAGGCCATTGTGGACTGCAACTCGGACGATGTGGTGTATTCCAACTTGTTCACCGGCGTGCACGGCAACTACCTGGCACCGTCGATCCGCGCGGCCGGCCTGGACCCGGACAACCTGCCAGTGTCGGACCCCAGCGCCATGAACTTTGGCTCGGGCCGCACCAAGGCCTGGAAGGACATCTGGGGCTGCGGCCAAGGCATTGGCGCTATCGACCAGGTGCTGCCAGCGGCCGAGCTGATTGCGCGTTTCAAGCGGGAATACCAGGAAGCCCGCCAGCGCCTGCAACTGGCCACGGCCTGACCCTCTGGCGCCGCCGTCCCATTGGGGACTGGAAGCGCAGGACATAGAAAGTTACAATTCGGGCGCCTCGGTAGGCCATGGTTTGCCGTGCGCAGCCGCCCAGCCCCTGTGTGCCAGGCTGCCTTCTGCGAAGTGGGCGGTCTGTACCACAGGGGCTTGTCTTTTTTCAGTGCGCTCTCGCGGGCGCTGTTTTGTGAATTTTTTATGCAATTGACATCCTTCGGCGCCGTGGCGCTGGCATCGCTGGCCCAGGCCACTTCGGCCCACGCCGCCGAATCCACCCCCAGACGGTGACCGCCCTGGGCCTGAAGTCCATCGTCCAGATTGATGCCAAGTCCATGGAAGCCCTCAACGCCTACCTGCGCCCAGCGCGGACCTTCCCTGGCCAGGGGGATTTCATCAACGTTGCCGAGATGCAGGAGGTCGACCGGGACTATCCCAAGGATCTGGCCGCGACCTTCCTGGAAAACGTCCGCCTGAGCGATGCCGACAAGCAGGCGCTGGAGCCCGCCGCGGTGCAGCTGTTTGCCAGCGTGTGCGATTCGCAAAAGCGCATCACCTGCACCTGGGCAAGCCCCAGAACGTCACCGAGTGCGTGCACCCGGCGATGGTGGCCGTGAACGTGCCCTTCAACTGCCTGGCGCCCAATCCGCCCGAGAAGATCGTGGCCTTCCTGCAGCGCGCCGGTGTCGCCCAGCGGGACCTGCAGCAGTACCGCGAGCAGGTGCAGGCCCTGGCTAAGGGCTTTGAGACCGCCCCGCTGACCCAGGCCTGGAAGGTGAGCTGCCGCTGGCCGCCGAGAAGAAGAAAAGCCCCTGGTGTGGCAGAACAACTTCCCGCGCGAAAGCATCGACGTCACGCCCCTGCAGTACTGAGCCGCGCGGCCAAGCACGGCCCCTGCGATGGCTACGCATGGCAACCATGCGCTGAACGCGGCAGACCATGCGTCGCTGAGCGTGTGTGACATCGCTGCGGCATGCCGCCATCACCCAACAGCGCCCTTCGGGGCGTTTTTTTGACCTGCGCACCACGGGGGCTTGGTGTAGGTCATGACACGGCCATTACCCATCTTCCTATCGGGGTGAATTGATGGAAATCAACGTCGCAGTGTTTCACTCGACTACCTGAGCCCGTGTGGAAGTTGTTCTGCAGAAACCCTAGCATCTGCATAAATTTCAGTAAATACTGAAAATTCAGAATCAAATGGAATCCACTGACTTCGATCAAACGGCAAGCAAGCCCCGCGCCCAGCGTCGCCGTCCCGACCGCGGTACCGCGTGGTCGGTCGTGGCCTCGCTGTTGTGGCTGCCGCAGGCGGCATTGCTGGCCACCGCCGTGCAGTGGATGGCCACAGGTCGTGCCGCCGAGGTGGGTGGGCTGGCGCTGGGGCTGCTGGTGCTGGGTGCGGCCAAGGCTTGGTGCGAGGGCCATGGCATGCGCCTGAGCTTCGAGGCCGCCCGGGCCCAGCTGGACACCCTGCGGGCCCAGGTGGTGCAGGCGCTGGCCAGCAGCTCGCCCCTGGACACACGGCGCGTACCGTCGGGCCAGGCCGCCAGCGCCGTGGCCGAACAGGCGGAGGCGATTGTACCCTGGCTGTCGCGCTACCAGACCGCAATGTGGCGCACCCGGGTGCTGCCGCTGGTGATTGCCGCCGTGGTGGCTTGGCAATCCTGGGTGGCGGCGCTGATCCTGGTGGTGGCAGCGCCCTTGATTCCCCTGTTCATGGCCATCGTGGGCTGGCGTGCCCAGGCGGCCAGCCAGGAGCAGATGGTGCAGCTGGGTCAGATGAACGGTTTTCTGCTGGACCGCCTGCGCGGCCTGACCACGCTGCGCGCCTTGGGCTCGGTCGATACCACGGCCCAGCGGCTGCGTGCGCATGCCGAATCCCTGCGCCAGCGCACCCTGCGCGTGCTGCGCATTGCCTTCCTGTCCTCGGCCGTGCTGGAGCTGTTTTCGGCGCTGGGCGTGGCCATGGTGGCCGTGTACGTGGGCTTTCACCTGCTGGGCTATCTGGAGTTCGGCACCTGGCACGGCCGCCTGAACCTAGGGCAGGCCCTGTTCGTGCTGCTGCTGGCCCCCAGCTTTTTCGAGCCGCTGCGCGAGCTGGCGGCCGTGTGGCACGACCGCGCCGCCGGCGAGGCCGCGGTGCAGACCCTGCAGGACATGGCCCGTGCGGCCCAGCCCTTGCCCGGGGCGTTGGCGGCCCACGCGCCCCAAGCCTCCAGGGCGCGGCAGGCCGCAGCACGGGTGACGCTGCACAACGTGCACATCCAGGCGCCGGGCGCCGTTGCCTTGGCCGCGGCGGTGCACCTGGACATACAGCCGGGCGAGCATGTCGCCCTGTGGGGCGCCAGTGGTAGCGGCAAGTCGGTGCTGCTGGCGCAGATCGCCGGCCTGCTGCCCACCCACCAGGGGCAGGTGCGGGTGGATGGCGTGCCCATGGAGGACTGCAACGCGGCGGCATTGCGCCAGCGCATGGCCTGGATGGGTCAGCACCCGCATGTGTTTGCGGGTTCGGCCGCCCGCAACATCCGCCTGGACCGTCCCGATGTGGCCGAGGCCGACGTGGCCCCGGCCATGCAGGCCGCGGGCCTGGGGGCCGTGCTGCAGGCGCGCCCCAGCAGCAGCCTGGGGGAGGGCGGGCAGGGCCTGTCGGGCGGCGAAGCCGTGCGCCTGGCGCTGGCGCGCCTGGCCGTGGCGGCGCCCCAGACCGGGGTGCTGCTGGTGGATGAACCCACGGCCCACCTGGATCCGATGACGGCCGCGCAGGTCATGCAGGCCTTGCTGCAGCTGGCCCAGGGGCGCACCCTGATCGTGGCCACCCACGACCCATTGCTGGCGGCGCGCATGGACCGGGTGGTGCCGGTGCAGGGCGCGGAGGTACTGGCATGAAGGCATCCCGCAGCAGCACACGCGCCATGCTGGTGGCGCTGGCGGCCATGGCGCCGCGCCACCTGTGGCTGGGGGGCATGGCCCTGTCCAGCTTGACCGTGCTGATGGGCATGGCGCTGCTGGGCCTGTCCGGCTGGTTCATTGCCGCCACGGCGCTGGCCGGGCTGGTGCCGGCCACGGCCCTGGTGTTCGACGTCTTCATGCCCAGTGCCGGCATCCGCTTGCTGGCACTGGGACGCACCGGGGCGCGCTACGGCGAGCGCCTGGTCACGCACGATGCCACGTTGGCCGTGTTGGCGGCGCTGCGCGAGCGCCTGTTCCGCAGCTGGGCCCCGGCCGGTGCTGCATGGCAGCTGCGCCTGCGGCCCGCACGCTGGCTGCAGCGCCTGACCAGCGATGTGGACGCGCTGGACAGCCTGTACCTGCGCCTGGCCGTGCCCCTGGTGTCGGCCTGCGCGGCCGCGCTGCTGGCGGCCGTGGTGCTGGGCGCCATGCACGCGGGCCTGGGCC
>NZ_JAZHFR010000116.1:0-7905 GCF_036541385.1 Comamonas sp. GCA5
TGCGCGCACAGCATCCACCCCAGCCACCTCGGCGCCCGCCCTGGCCCGCCCGGCCAAGCCCTCCGCCCCGCCCGCAGCGCCATCCGGCGACAACACCGACGACTGGGAAAGCTTCTAAACACAGCTCAGCTGCGCCACCAACCGCTGGGGTCGCGTGGTCTTGGCCAGCATCGGCCCCGGCTGATGCTTGGCCCCTGCGCCAGCGGCACGCCCCCAGCCCCCATGCAAAAAGCCGTGCCCACAGGCACGGCTTTTTACTTGTGCATCGGGCGCAGCGCGCCGGGAATCACACCACGGTCGAAGAGGCCTGGCGGGTTTCGGCAAAGCGCTGGGCCACTTCCTTGCGCATGTCCTTGCGGATCAAGGCCGCCTGCCAGCGGCGCTGCTGTTCCTCGGTCTCGGTCTGCAGCGCAGGCACCGGCACGGGCTTGCGCGCATCGTCCACCGCCACCATGGTGAAAAAGCAGCTGTTCACATGGCGCACCACCTGGGTGCGGATGTCCTCGGCAATCACCTTGATGCCGATTTCCATGGACGAATGGCCGGTGTAGTTCACGCTGGCCAGGAAGGTCACCAGCTCGCCCACATGGATGGGCTGCAGAAACATCACCTGGTCCACGCTCAGCGTCACGCAGTAGCGACCGGCATAGCGGCTGGCGCAGGCGTAGGCCACTTCGTCCAGCTTCTTCAAGATTGCGCCCCCGTGCACATTGCCGGAAAAATTGGCCATGTCAGGGGTCATCAGCACCGTCATGCTGAGTTGGTGTGCAGGCAAGTTCATGGCGGTGGATTGTAGGAACGGATGGTGGCAGTGGCACGACAGCCGCCGGGCAACCCGCAGCCCCTGCGGGGCTTGGCCGCTTGGCTACACTGCCGGGGCCGCCCGTCTGTGTGATGGGCGTTGCTTTTTTGGCCCCCATTCACGTACTTGCCGCCCCATGACTGCTGCCCCTGCCCTGCCCGCCACCACCGCCTTCGATGCCATCATCCTGGGCGCCGGCGCGGCCGGGCTGTTCTGCGCCGCGCAGGCCGGGCAGGCGGGCCTGAAGGTGCTGCTGATCGACCACGCCGAGAAAGTGGCCGAGAAGATCCGCATCTCCGGCGGCGGGCGCTGCAACTTCACCAACCGCGACCTGGACGTGCGTGCGCCGCACAAGCACTACGTGGGCCAGAACCCGCAGTTCTGCCGCTCGGCCCTGTCGCGCTACACCCCGGCCGACTTCATGGCGCTGCTGGACCAGCATGGCATTGCCTACGAGGAAAAGCACAAGGGCCAGCTGTTTGCCAGCACCAGCGCGGAGGACATCATCCGCATGCTGCTGGCCGAGTGCGCCACCGGCCAGGTCGAGCACTGGCAGCCCTGCGCCGTCAAAAAAATCAGCTTTTTGCCTTCCAGCGCAGATGCAGCAAGCGCCGGCAGCTATGAAATTTCCACCGACCGGGGCGTGGTGCGCGCGCCGCGCCTGGTGCTGGCCACGGGCGGCCTGTCCATCCCCAAGATCGGCGCGACGGATTTCGGCTACCGCATCGCCCAGCAATTCCAGCTGCCGCTGGTGGAACGCCACCCCGGCCTGGTGCCGCTGACCTTTGACGGCGCGGCCTGGCAGCCCTACGCCCAGCTTGCGGGCCTGGCCCTGCCGGTGGAAATCAGCACCGGCAGCAAGAAGGAACGCATGAGCTTCCACGAAGACCTGCTGTTCACCCACCGCGGCCTGTCCGGCCCGGCGGTGCTGCAGATCTCCAGCTACTGGAAGGCCGGCACGCCCCTGCAGATCAACCTGCTGCCCGGCACCGACCTGGCCGCGCTGCTGCAACAGGCCAAGGCCCGCTCGCGCAAGCTGGTGGTCAACGAACTGGCGGCCTTGCTGCCCGCGCGCCTGGCCGAAGCCTGGGTCGGGCAGCAGCCCGAGCTGCAGCGTCCCATCAACGAGGCCAGCGACAAGGCCCTGGGCAAGCTGGCCGAGCAACTGAGCCGCTGGGAGATCACGCCCACAGGCTCGGAAGGCTACAAGAAGGCCGAAGTCACCCTGGGCGGCATCGCCACCCAGGCGCTGTCGCAGCAGACCATGGAGTGCAAGAACCAACCCGGCCTGTACGCCATCGGCGAGGTGGTGGACATCACCGGCTGGCTGGGCGGCTACAACTTCCAGTGGGCCTGGGCCAGTGCCTTTGCCTGCGCCCAGGCCATGGCGCAGCAGCAAGCCGAGCAGGCCTGAAGCCCCAGTCCGCCAGTGGGCGAAGCGGCCACTGCAGATACATTTCCAAAAGTCGTTATAATGCTCGACTTTGCTGGCATATCCCCGTCGGCCATACTAGTTAATAGAGACGGGGAACAACCGCTGCTTATGGCTCTCAGGCCCGATCTTCCCGAGAACCCGCTGACAGCACAGATATATCTGGAAACTGAATGACTACCATCCGCGTCAAAGAAAACGAACCCTATGAAGTTGCCCTGCGCCGCTTCAAGCGCACCATCGAAAAGCTGGGTCTGCTGACCGACCTGCGCGCTCGCGAGTTCTACGAAAAGCCCACAGCCGAACGCAAGCGCAAGAAGGCTGCTGCCGTGAAGCGCCACTACAAGCGCGTTCGCAGCATGCAACTGCCCAAGAAGCTGTACTAATCGTCGATTAGGATCAGTCGGCCGTCAAACGCCGCAAACCCGCGCTCGGGACGCCAGGCGCGGGTTTTTTGTTTTCTGGCCACTGCCCGGACGCAGTGACCTCTCGGTGCCAGGCCCTCGCAGCAGCGGCCACGGCGCCCCACCCAGGAGAGATGTATGAGCTTGAAAGCCCAGATTACCGAAGACATGAAGACCGCCATGCGCGCCAAGGACAGCGCGCGCCTGGGCACCATCCGCCTGCTGCAGGCCGCGATGAAGCAAAAGGAAGTGGACGAGCGCATCGAACTCGATGACGCCGCCGTCATCGCCATCGTCGACAAGCTGATCAAGCAGCGCAAGGACAGCATTGCCGCCTTCGAAGCCGCCAACCGTGCCGACCTGGCCGATGTGGAAAAGGCCGAGCTGGAAGTGCTCAAGGTGTACCTGCCCGAGCGGATGGGCGAGGCCGAGATCACCGCCGCAGTGCAGGCCATCGTGTCCGAGCTGGGGGCCAGCGGCCCTGGCGACATGGGCAAGGTGATGGGTGCCGTCAAGGCCCAGCTGGCCGGCAAGGCCGACATGGGCCTGGTGTCCGCCGCCGTGAAGGCCGCGCTGAGCAAGTAATGGCGGACCGCGCTGGGCGCGGACTGCTCCAGGGTGTGGGCGCCACTGTGCGCCCACACCCTTTATTTTTGGGGGGCTTGCACGACCTGCTGCATGGCCTGCTTGATCCCGGCTGGCTGCGTGCGGGCAAAGAAAGCCTGCAGAAACTCCACGCACACACGCACCTTGGCGGAGCGCTCCAGCCGTGTCGGGTACACCGCCCAGATGTTGGCGCTTTGCTGCCAGTCGGGCAGCACCTGCACCAGGCGCCCGGCGGCCAGCTCGGCCGCCACATCCCACAGCGAGCGCAGCACCACACCATGGCCGTCCAGCGCCCATTGCACGGCCATCTCGCCATGGTTGGTGGACAGCGGCCCGGTCACCTTCACGCTGCGCTCCTGGGCGCCGCTGCGCAACTTCCACACGCCAAACGGGTGGTCGCGCTCCTTGATCACCAGGCAGTCGTGGGCGGCCAGCTCATCTACGCTGCGCGGCACACCGCGGCGCTGCAGGTAGGCGGGTGCGGCGCACAGCATGCGGCAGTTGTCCGCCAGGTGGCGCGCAATCAGGTGCGGCGCGATCTCGTCGCCCACGCGCACATCCAAGTCCAGCCCCTCGGCCGCCACATCCACCAGGCGGTCGAACACTTCCAACCGCAGCTGCAGACCCGGGTAGCGCAGCGCCAGCTGGGACAACGCCGGTGCCACCACGTTGCGGCCAAAGCCAAAGCTGCTGCTGACCCGCAGCAGGCCCCGCGGCTCGCGGCGCGTGATCTGGGCTTCCTGCAGCAGGTGCTCCATGTCGTCCAGGATGCGCTGCGCCCACAGGAAGATGCGCTCGCCCTCCTCGGTCACCACCACGCGGCGTGTGCTGCGGTGCAGCAGCTTGACCCCCAGGGTGGCCTCCAGCAGGCGGATGCGCTTGCTCACATACGCGGGCGAAGCCTCCAGCGCCGTGGCCGCCGCCACGAAGCTGGACTTGCGCACCACGGTGATGAAGACACGCAGGTCTTCCGGCGCGGGCATGGTGTGCACGATGGGCGTCTCCGTTCCACAAAACGGCCGATTGTAGGCAGGGTGCGGCGTGCCTACAGGCTCATGCCGCTGTCCTGGATCACCTTGCGCCAGCGCTCCAGGTCCTTGGCGATCAGCTCGCCGAACACCTGGGAGCTGCTGGGCATGGGCTGCGCACCTTCGCTTTGCAGGCGCTCCAGAATGGCCGGGCTTTGCAGCGAGGCATTGATCTGCGCATTCAGCTGCTCCACCACAGCCTTGGGCATGCCTGCCGGGCCGACGATGCCATACCACTGGTCGGCCTCGAAACCCGGCACGGCCGCCTCGGCCACCGTGGGCACCTGCGGGAGGATGGCCACGCGCTGCGGCGAGGACACGGCCAGGGCCTTGACCTGCCCGGCCTTGAGCTGCGCCAGCACTGCGGGAATGCCGGTGAACAGCGCCTGCACCTGGCCGGCGACCAGGTCGTTGACCGCCGGGGCGGTGCCCTTGTAGGGCACATGCTGCATGCGCACCCCGGTCTGCTGCGCCAGGTAGGACATGGTCATGTGCGCCGCGCTGCCATTGCCACCGGAGCTGTAGTTGATCTGATCCGGGTGGGCCTTGGCGTAGGCGATGAAAGACGGCAGGTCGGTCACCGGCAGCGTGGGGTGGACCACCAGCACGTTGGGCACGCGTGCCACCCAGGCGATAGGGGTGAAGCTACGCACCGGGTCATAGGGCAGCTTGGGGTACAGCGAGGGCGTGATGGCCAGGGTGCCCACATGCCCCATGAGCAGGGTATAGCCATCGCCGGCCGCCTTGGCCACGCGGTCGGCGCCAATGCTGCCACCCGCACCGGCCACGTTCTCCGGCACCACGGACTGGCCCCAGGCCTTGGTCAGCTCATGCCCCATGGCGCGACCCAGGATGTCGGCCGAGCCGCCCGGCGTGAAAGGGATCACCATGCGGATGCTCTTGCTGGGATAGGCGCCCGGCGCCTGGGCCCAGGCGGCGGTGCCGCTGGCGAGCATGCCGGCCAGCAGGGCTATTGCCCCTGTCCGGCAGCGCTTCAGTGTAGAAACTGCGGGTGACGGTGATCGGTGCTTGTCCATCGGAACTCCTTGAAAGCGCAGGGGCCAGGAAGCCGAATGCCCGGCCTGGCTAGGCATTTGTGCTTTGGGATTTGCCCGCACCCGCTGTCGCCAAGGCTGCGCCCTGCACGCAGGGTGGAGCCATCGCCCTTCCATCGCTACATCCCCAGGAGGTTTCATGCACGTCAATCGCCGCCGTTGGATTCTGAGCACCACCAGCCTGGCCGCTGCCAGCTGGCTGTCCGCCTGCGCCAGCCGCCCAGCCGCGACCAACACCGCCGCGCTGGGCTACCAGCACCAGACCATCGGACAGGCCCGGGTGACGGCCGTGAGCGATGGCGTCACCCGCCGCCCCCTGGATGCTGGCTTCGTCAAGAACGCCCCGCTGGCCGAGGTGCAGGCCGCGCTGGCGGCCGCCGGGCTGCCGACCACGCACATCGACGTGCCCTACACCTGTTTCGTGGTCGACCTGCATGGCAAGCGCTATTTGCTGGACACCGGCTTTGGCGACAACGGTGCGCCGGGCACCGGACAGCTGCACCGCCACCTGCAGGCGGCTGGCATCGACCCGGCCAGCATCGATGTGGTGGTCATCAGCCACCTGCATGGCGACCACATCAACGGACTGCGGCGCAAGGATGGCAGCCTGGTCTACCCCCAGGCCACGGTCTATGTGCCCCAGCCCGAGGCCGCGCACTGGCTGGACGACGCCCGCATGAACGCCACCCCGGAAGCCGCACGCGGCGGCTTCCGGGCGGTGCGCCGCGTCTTCGACGGCTACCCCGCCGCACAGCTAAAGCTGTTTGCGCCCGGCAGCGCGATTGCTCCCGGCCTGGAGACGGTGGCCGCGTTCGGGCACTCCCCGGGCCACACGGCCATCGCCGTGCAATCGGGTGGCGAACGCTTCACCTTCATCGGTGACGTGGCGCACTACCCGGCCCTGTTCGTGAAGCACCCCGACTGGCAGGTGCAGTTCGACATGGACCCCGAGCAAGCGCGGGCCACGCGCCACGCCCTGCTGGGCCGCCTGGCCCAGGAAGGGGGTTGGGTGGGCGGCTACCACTTCCCCATGCCGGCCCTGGGACGCCTGCGCGCTGCAGGCCCGGGCTACGACTGGGTGCCGCGCGCCTGAGCGCCCATCCCCCGCGGCAGCCCCGGCCATGGCCGGGTTTTTGATGCCGCAATTGCACACACTACGTAAACAATCAACGCACATTTTGCGGATTGCATGGTGCGCAGTCTGACTCAACAATGCCGCATCCCGTTGACAGAATTTCAGAAGGATTTGAGATGTCCACACCCCGCAAGATCGCAGTCATCGCCGGCGACGGCATCGGCAAGGAAGTCATGCCCGAGGGCCTGCGCGCCCTGGAAGCGGCCGCCCAGCGCTTCAACCTGCCGCTGGAGTTCCACCACTTCGACTGGGCCCACTGCGACTACTACGCCGAACACGGCCAGATGATGCCTGACGACTGGAAGGCCCAGCTGTCCGGCATGGACGCCATCTTCTTCGGCGCCGTGGGCTGGCCCGCCACCGTGCCCGACCACATCTCGCTGTGGGGCTCGCTGCTCAAGTTTCGCCGCGAATTCGACCAATACATCAACCTGCGCCCGGTGCGCCTGTTCGAAGGCGTGCCCTGCCCCCTGGCCGGCCGCAAGCCTGGGGACATCGACTACTACGTGGTGCGCGAGAACACCGAGGGCGAGTACACGGCCCTGGGCGGCATCATGTTCGAAGGTACGGACCGCGAGATCTGCATCCAGGAGTCGGTGTACTCGCGCAAGGGCGCCGACCGCCTGCTCAAGTACGCCTTCGACCTGGCCCAGAGCCGCGCCAAGAAGCACGTGACTCTGGCCACCAAGAGCAACGGCATCGCCATCAGCATGCCCTGGTGGGACCGGCGCGCCGACGCGGTGGCCCAGGCCTACCCCGAGGTCACGCTCGACAAGCAGCACATCGACATCCTGACCGCGCGCTTCGTGCTGCAGCCCGGCCGCTTCGACGTGGTGGCCGCCACCAATCTGTTCGGCGACATCCTGTCCGACCTGGGCCCGGCCACCACCGGCACCATCGGCCTGGCACCGTCGGCCAACCTCAACCCCGAGCGCAGCTTCCCCTCGCTGTTCGAGCCCGTGCACGGCTCGGCGCCCGACATCTACGGCAAGAACATCGCCAACCCCATCGCCATGGTCTGGTCCGGCGCGCTGATGCTGGACTTCCTGGGCCGCAGCGAAGGCGCCTGGCGCCAGGCCCACGACCACATCGTGGCCGCCATCGAGCGCACCATCAAGACCGGTCCACGCACGCCCGACCTGGGCGGCACGGCCAGCACCACCGAGGTGGGCCAGGCCATCGCCGCCGCCATCGCCCAGGCCTGAGGCCGGCACTGGCCCCAGCCCGGGCCAGCGAATGCTCCTGAAACCAAAGCACTCCACGCTCACTGCACATGCGCTGGAGTGCTTTTTTATGTAAATTCATCGCCACCAGGTGAGCCCCTAAGAACGTGTTTACGATCCTTCTATGACTCGACAATAGCCGAGTGAAGAGAAAGCCCTACGCCAGCGACGTCAGCAGAGAGAAGTTTGCGCAGATCGAGCCGCTGCTGCGCAGCGTGCG
>NZ_JAZHFR010000117.1:0-7814 GCF_036541385.1 Comamonas sp. GCA5
GGCCGCGGCGCCATCGCCGGCGGCCAGCCGCGTGATGCGCTGCACCAGATCGGCGGTGGACATGGCCTCGCCCTCGCCGCCCGCCTGGTCGGCGCGCCAGCAGGCTGCGCGAGGCATCCGCCGACTCCAGCAGCACATCCACCATCTCTGGCACCGGGGTGATTTCATGGCGGCGCAGACGGTCCAGCAGCGACTCCATCTTGTGCGTCAGCTCGGCCACGTCGGTGAAACCGAAGGTCGCCGATCCCCCCTTGATCGAGTGGGCACAACGGAAAATGCCGTTGAGCTCTTCGTCATTGGCTGCATCCAGGTCCAGATTCAGCAGCATCTGCTCCATCTGGTCGAGGTTCTCCCCCGCCTCTTCGAAGAAGATTTGGTAGAACTGGGTCAGATCGAAATCCGTCTCTGATCCGTCGTTGTGTGTATCCGCCATTTGGGTTCCTATCTTTTTCTCAGCTTCCGCACGAACTCGTCTTTAGCGAATCACCTTCTGTATCACTTCGATCAAGCGATTGGGGTCGAATGGCTTGACCAGCCAGCCGGTCGCACCGGCGGCCTTGCCTGCTTGCTTCATCTGGTCGCTGGACTCCGTGGTCAGGATCAGGATGGGCGTGTTCTTGAATCGTGGATGCTCGCGCAGGCGCTTGGTCAGGCCGATGCCGTCCAGGCGCGGCATGTTCTGGTCCGCCAGGATCAGGTCCACATGCTGCGCTTCCGCCTTCTCCAGGGCGTCCATGCCGTCCACCGCCTCCACCACCTTGTAGCCAGCCCCTGTCAATGTGAAGGAGACCATTTTTCGCATGGATGGTGAATCATCAACGGCTAGGATCGAGTGCATGTAAGGCTCCAACGGAGTTTTAAGATGTGAATGGATCAGACTTGGGGGATGGGTCAAAACAGCTCTATTGAACCAGCATCCATCTCGCTTTGGGTCACAGGATTGGGCCGCTCAGGTTGCATCGCCACCACGGGGGCCTCCAACTCCTCATCCTCGCGCCCCATGGTCTCGGCAGCAAGGCGGAAAGCGCAGCCCTGTAGCACCTGGGTGGTGTGCACGATCAGCTGGGACGCCATGTCGTGAAACTGCAGCTCGGTGACGGCATTGCGCAGCGCCGCGCGCGCGGCCATCACGGTGGGGGAGTCGTCTGCCGCATTGTCCGACAGTAGGACGTTGGCCTCGCCAAATCGCGCAAGCAAATTGGACGTGGCATGATTGAGCAACCCTTCCAGGCGATGCAGGTCACGCATGACGACCAGCAGCGAATCCTGTAATTCGGCAGCAACCATGACAGGCACCTGCACAGCAGGTTCTGCAGACGGTTTTTGCGGTGGTTGCATCGTTTCTCCAAGATGGGTGAACCTCTAGCATGCTGGCCCAACATGCGTTTGCCTGTGGCACGAAGGATTCAACCCCCCGAAAGTTTGTTCCAAGATGTATCCAATGATAGCGCCCATCGGGGAACCTGATCCAACGGATAAGCCCCTGCTTTTCCTCCACCTCGAGGATTCAGCAGCGGATCAGCGGTTGGCACAGATCACCTTGCAACGCGCAGGATTGGCCTGCCATATGGTGTGTGTCGACACATTGGCGGATTTCTTGACCCAGTTGCAAGCACAAACTTACGATTTGGTGCTGGCGGACTATTACCTGCCCGGCTTCACGGCCATGGATGCCTGGGCCGCCGCGCGCCATCTGCCACAGTGCCCGCCGTTTGTGCTGCTGTCCGGCGCGATCGGGGAAACCGCCGCTGTCGCAGCGATACGCCAGGGGATTGCCGACTACCTGCTCAAGGATGACATGGCGCGCCTGCCGCACGTGCTGTCGCGCGCCCTGGAGGTGCATGAAGCGCGCCGCGCCAAGGAACAGGCAATGCGGGACCTGGAACGTTCCGAGCGTCAGCTGGCCGAGCTGACCGAGCACCTGCAGCAATCGATCGAGCAGGAGCGCGCGGCCATCGCCCGGGAGATCCATGACGACATCGGCGGTTCTTTGACTTCCGTCAAATTCGACCTGGCCTGGATTGACCGAAATGCGACAGAGCCCCAGGTGCGCAACCATGCCCAGGCGGCGCTGGAGATGCTGCAGCACGCCCTGGGCGCCAGCCAGCGCATCATGATGAACCTGCGCCCCCCGGTGCTGGACCAGGGGCTGGTGGCCGCCGTGCAATGGCTGGCCGAGAACTTCGAGCGCCGCACCGGCGTGCCCACGCGCGTGGATGCGCCGGCGTCCATCGAGGTGACGCAGGAGATCCAGGTCGTGGCCTATCGCACCGCGCAAGAGGCGCTGACCAATGTCGGCAAATACGCCCAGGCCAGCGCCGTGCACCTGGAGCTGTCGAATGCCGAGGGCTTTCTGACCCTGGAAGTGCGCGACAACGGCTGTGGCATCGCGGCCGGGCAGCGCGAAAAACCCAAGGCCTTCGGCCTGCGCGGACTGGCCGAGCGTGCGCGCACGGTGGGCGGGTGGCTGGATGTGAGCAGCCAGGTCGGCCGTGGCACCAGCATCATCGTCTCCATCCCGCTCCCGTAAGATGGGCCCACTTTCATGACAACCGCAGAGGGACAACAGTGATTCAGGTGGTGATTTGCGACGATCACGCGGTCTTGCGCCGCGGCATCCGCGACACGCTGGCCGAAGCCACGGACATTCGGGTCATCGGCGAAGCCGCCGGCTACACCGAGTTGCGCGACACCTTGCGCCAGGCGGCCTGCCAGGTGTTGCTGCTGGACATCAACATGCCGGGGCGCAACGGGCTGGAAGTGCTGGCCAGCGTGCGAGAGAGCTACCCCGAGATCAAGGTGTTGATGGTGTCCATGTACCCGGAGGACCAGTATGCGCTGCGCTGCCTGAAGGCCGGCGCCCACGGCTATGCCAACAAGGCCGGCGATCCGCTGGAGCTGGTGCGCGCCGTGCGCACCGTGCACCAGGGGCGCAAGTACCTGACCCCGGAGGTGGCGCAGATGCTGGCGGACAGCCTGGCCCAGCCCACGCCCGAGGTGCCGCACGAGGCCTTGTCCGAGCGCGAGATGCAGACCCTGCAGAAGATTGCCAGCGGCAAACGGCTGACGGACATTGCCGAGGAGCTGATGCTCAGCCCCAAGACGGTCAGCGTCTACCGCGCCCGGGTGCTGGAAAAGCTACAACTGAGCAACAACGCCGAGCTGACGGTCTATGCCATCCGCAACAGCCTTGTATAAACGATAGCTTGAAGCGCTCAAATTTAAAGGACTTCAGATAGCAAATACCTTGAACCCCTTTAAATTCGAACGCTAACCGCTCTTCTTTTTAACTAAAGAAAACCGCCCCCGAACACCGACAGGGCGCGCTCGATGAGCTGCAGGAAGGGCTGCTCCATCATCGGCAAGGTGGCCGTGATGCCCAGCATGCCCACCGTCAGGGTGATCGGAAAGCCGATGGCAAACACGTTCATCTGCGGGGCGATGCGCGCGATCACGCCCATGGTCAGGTTGACGAACAGCAGCAGCGCCATCATCGGCAGGGCGATCCACAGCGCGCTTTCGAACACGGCGCTGCCCAGCTCATGCAGGCGCATCTGCGCCACGGCCTGCAGGAACGATCCGTCGACGGGGAACACGTCGAAGCTCTTGATCACCGCCACCAGCACGAACAGGTGGCCGTTCACCACGATGAAGAACAGGGTGAAGATCTGTACCAGAAAGCGCGAGACCGCGCTGAGCTGTGCATTGCTGGCCGGGTCGAAGAAGGAGGCAAAGCTCAGACCCATCTGCAGGCCGATGGCCTCGCCGGCCACCTCCATGGCGGCGATCACCAGGCGCGCGGCCAGGCCGATGGCCAGACCAATGCCCACCTGCTGGATCACGCAGGTCAGCGCCTGGGGCGAATTGACCGCCACCATGGGCTGATCGAGCACCGCCTGGGCGCACACGGCCACCAGGAAAGCCAGGCCCACCTTGACGCGCACCGGGATGGCCTTCTGCGAGAACACGGGCGCGGCCGTGAACATGGCCAGCGTGCGCAGAAACGGCCAGATGACGGGCGACAGCCACGCCATCAGCTGCTCTTCAGAAATTCCAATCACCGCCGTGCCCCGGTCACGCCTCAGCCCAGCGCACTGGGAATGTTCTCGATGGTGCGACGGATGAAGTCCACCACCGTGCTCAGCATCCACGGCCCGGCGATCGCAAACACCAGCACCGCAGCCACCAGCTTGGGCACGAAGGACAAGGTGTTTTCATTGATCTGCGTGACCGCCTGGAAAATGCTGACCACCAGGCCCACAGCCAGCACGGTCAGCAACACGGGCAGCGAAATCATCAGCAGCAGCGTGAGCGCCTCGCGCCCGAACGTCAGCACCATTTGGGGGGTCATGGCACAAGCCTTTCAGGTCTAGATGGCAAAGCTGGACGCCAGCGAGCCGATCAGCAGGTTCCAGCCGTCGGCCAGCACGAACAGCATGATTTTGAACGGCAGCGCCACCAGCACCGGCGACAGCATCATCATGCCCAGCGACATCAGGATGGACGACACCACCATATCGATGATCAGGAACGGGATGAAGATCATGAAGCCGATCTGGAACGCGGTCTTGAGTTCGCTGATCACAAACGCCGGCACCACCACGCGGAACGGCGCCTGTTCGATCTGGGTGCCGGGCTCCAGCTTGGCCAGGCGCGCGAACAGGGCGTAATCGGTCTGGCGGGTCTGGCGCACCATGAACTCGCGCATCGGGACTTCGGCCTTTTGCACCGCTTCCTCGAACTGCATCTTGTTGGTGCTGTACGGCAGGTAGGCCTCCTGGTAGACGCGGTCCAGGGTCGGCCCCATGACAAACAGCGTCAGGAACAGCGACAGGCCGATGATCACCTGGTTGGGCGGCGCCGATTGCGTGCCCAGCGCCTGGCGCAGCAGGCTCAGCACGATCACGATGCGCGTGAAGCCCGTCATCATCAGCAGGATGGCCGGCAGGAAGGACAGTGCCGTGAAGAACAGCAGGGTCTGGATCGGCACGGAAAAGCTGTTGCCGCCACTGCCGCTGCCCACCAGGAGGGGCAGGCTGGGGGCCGCTGCTGACTGCGCCCATACGGTGGCCGGCATCCAGCAAAAAGCCGCCAAAGCGGCGGCCAAAGCACCCCAGGACGCCCGGGGAACGGGAAAGCTGAATCGCATGCGCTCTCTCATGGTTGCGGGGTTGGCTCGTCTTTGTGCAGCTGGGCCATGGTGACGGCAAAGTCCGGCGGCGCGGCCACCGGCTGGGCACCGGCCGGCTGACCGAGCACGTGCAGGCAATGGATGTTGTGGGCCGTCACGCCCAGGACCAGGCAGGTCTTCGTGCTGCCCTGCCCGACTTCCACCGTGACCACCCGCTGGTTGGGGCCCACCGCCACCGAAGCCAGCACCTGCGCGCTGACGCCCGAGGCGGCGTGCCGGCCCTGCTGGCGTTGTTGCCAGCGCTTGAGCAGCCAGGGCAAGGCTGCCAGGGCGCCGATCATCAACAGCAGCGCCAGCAGCGAGGAGGTCAGGCTGGCGTTATCCACGGCTGACGCGGCGCAGACGCTCGGACGGGGTGACCACGTCGGTCAGGCGGATACCGAACTTGTCGTTCACCACCACCACCTCGCCCTGGGCGATCAGGTAGCCGTTGACCAGCACGTCCATGGGTTCGCCGGCCAGTGCGTCCAGTTCCACCACCGAGCCCTGGGCCAGTTGCAGGATGTACTTGATCGGCACCTTGGTGCGGCCCAGCTCCACGGACAGCTGGACGGGGATGTCCAGCACCATGTTGATGTCGTTGACCGGCACTTCCGTGCCCGTATGCCCGCCGTTGTAGGCCGGCGTGCCCGACAGCGGGCCGCCTTGCTCGGCGTCCAGCGCCGCGTGGGCATCGTCGGTCTGCTTTTGCTCTTCCAGGCTCGGCCCAATCCGAGAAGGGATCATCCCCCGGGACGCTGCCGTTGTTGTTCTGGTCAGTTGCCATTCTTCTCTCCGGTCCAGTTCGATTCCCCACTGCGCAAACATTGCTCAATGCGGATTGCATATTTGTTGTTGTGCGTCCCGTATTGGCACTCAAAGATCGGCACGCCGCCGATTGAGGCACGGATACGCGGCTGACGATCCAGCTCGATGAAATCACCCGGCTTCATGGCCAGCAGTTGCTCCACCGTGGCATCGGCCCGGGCCAACTCGGCCACCAGGGTCACGTCCGCCGACTGAATTTCGCGCGTCAGCACCTTGACCCAGCGGCGGTCCACTTCCATGGAGTCGCCCTGGGTGGACGAATACAGGATGTCGCGGATGGGCTCCATGGTTGCATAGGGCATGCAGATATGGATGGAGCCCGAAACGTCGCCGATTTCCAGCTGGAAGGCGGTCGACACCACGATTTCGCTGGGGGTGGCGATGTTGGCAAACTGCGGCTGCATTTCCGAGCGCTGGTAGGCCAGCTCCAGCGGATAGATGCCGTGCCAGGCCTTTTTGTACTCTTCGCTGATCACATCGACCAGGCGGTTGATGACGCGCTGCTCGGTGGCCGAGAAGTCGCGGCCCTCGATGCGGGTCTGCAGGCGCCCCGCCCCACCATACAGCGTGTCGATGATGCCGAACACCAGCGAAGGCTCGCACACGATCAGGCCGTTGCCGCGCAGCGGCCGGATGGCCACAATGTTGAAATTGGTCGGCACCGCCAGGCGGCGCAGGAAGGCGCTATAGCGCTGCACACTGACCGTACCCACCGAGACTTCGGGGCTGCGGCGGATGAAGTTGAACAGGCCGATGCGGAAATTGCGGGCAAAGCGCTCGTTGACGATTTCCATGGTGGGCATGCGCCCACGCACGATGCGCTCCTGGCTGGAAATGTCGTAGTTGCGGACCGAACCTTCATCCACCTCCTCGGAGTCGGATTTCTGGCGCTCGCCCGTTACCCCCTCCAGCAGGGCATCAACTTCTTCCTGCGAGAGAAAAGAATCACTCATGCCAAACTTCCTTGCGCTTACTGGATGATGAAGCTGGAGAACAGCACACGGCGCACCGGGCTGCTGCGGCGGGCGGCGGGCCGCGCCTCGTCCTCATCGCCCTGGGCCTGTGCGGCTTGGGGACGTGCCGCGTTCATCCCCAGTGGGCGGGTGACCTCGCGCAGAATGTCAGAGGCCAGCTTTTCCTTGCCTTCGCGTTGCAGCAGTTCATCCGCTGTCCGTTGGGACACCAGCATCAGGATGCCGTTGCGGATGCTGGGCATGTACTGCTTGACCGTGGTGGCGGTGGCCTCGTCCTGCAGCTCCAGCGTGATGCCGACCTGCGCAAAACGGTCGCCACCGGGGTCGGCCAGGTTCACCACCATGTTCTCCAGGGGCAGGAACGTGGGTACCACGGTCGCGGCGCTCTTGGCGGGTGCCTCTTCACCATAGGGGTCACTGTGCTGTGAGCGGTTCATGACAAAGAGTGCCACTGCTGCGACGGCCACGACAAGCAAGGCGACGATGGCGCCGATGATGATCAGTTTCTTGCTCTTGGCGGGTGCCGGAGCGGCGGCAGGATTGGTTGCGGCCACGTTGTGGTTCCTTGATGGAGATAATGAATTCGCTCACCCTTGCCGGGGACAGTCCCCGGGAACGGTGCACGCGCAATCTGCGCGCAACGGGTTAATTATTTCGGAGAAACCGGAAATCATAGCCAGAATAAAAGGCTCAAACAGCCGCCAAACAAATCGGCCACCCGCCGCAGCGGGCGTACGCCGCCCTCAGGCATAGACGTCCAGGCCCTGGCTGCGCGGGCGCTGCGCGCCGCTGACCCCGGCCTCGGGCACTGCCACCTGGGCATGGCGTGCGGCCCCTTGCGG
>NZ_JAZHFR010000118.1:0-7810 GCF_036541385.1 Comamonas sp. GCA5
CACCTTGCCGCGCCCCGAGGCCACCACGGCGCGCTGCACGTGGCGGGATGCCCACGGCAACGTGGTGCCCGAATGCCGCGTGCGTGGGCGCTGCTAGGCGCTCGCCCGCCGGCTAGTCCTCGCTGATGATCCGGTTGCGGCCGCCGCGCTTGGCGCGGTACAGGCGGGCATCGGCCAGGGCCAGCAACTGGTGGCTGCCGGGCACTTCCTGCGGCGTGGCCGCGGCCACCCCCATGCTGACCGTGACGAAATCTGTGGCCTGGGCCTGCACATGGGGCATCTGCAGCCCGGCAATCGCGGTCTGGATGTCGTGGGCCAGCTTCAGGGCGCCGGAGACCGGGGTGTTGGGCAGCAGGCAGACGAATTCTTCACCACCGTAGCGCGCCACCATGTCACCAGGGCGCTGCAGGCACTGGGCGATGGCCTGGGCCACCAGCTGCAGGCATTCGTCGCCGCGCAGGTGGCCGTAGTGGTCGTTGAAGGCCTTGAAATCATCCACATCGATCATCACCAGGCCCAGGGGCTGGTTCTGGCGCTGCATGCGGCTGAATTCGCGCGACAGCATGGTGTTGAAGTAGCGGCGGTTGGCAATCCCGGTCAGCCCATCGCTGTGGGACAGGCGCTCCAGCAGATGCCGCTGGCGCACCAGCTCCAGGTGGTTGCGCACGCGGGCCAGCAGCACGGCGGTGCGGAAAGGTTTGGCAATGAAGTCTGCGGCCCCCATGTTCAGGCCGACTTCCTCGGCGCTCATGTCCGAGATGGCCGTCAGGAAAATCACCGGGATGTGGGCGGTGCGTGGCTCGCTCTTGAGACGGCGGAACAGTTCGAAGCCATCCATGCCGGGCATCAGCACGTCCAGCAGGATCAGGTCGGGGTTGTACTGCAGTGCCAGTTGCAGGCCCTCAGTGCCCGAGGTGGCGGTCTGCACCTCGCACAAGGTGCTGATCACGCTGGCGATCAGCGTGGCATTCATCTCCACATCGTCAATCACCAGCACCTTCTGTGCGTGGGTGGTCGCCAGCAAGTGAGGGTGAATGGGCTGCAGACTTGCGTGGGACATGGCGGGGCTCAGGCTTGGGAAAAACACGCTGGGCAGTAGGCGCGCAACTGTGCCACGCCATCTTCCGCGCAATCTGCAATTTGTTGTGCCAGTGTGGTTGTTTGGGCGGCGTCGGCGGCCTTGAGCGCGGTCGACAGGGCGGACGACAGGAAGCCCAGGCGCATCAGCCCGAAGGTGGCCGCCGTGCCGGACAGCTTGTGCGCTTCGGCACGCATGGTCAGCCAGTCGTGCTGGGCAGCCAGGGCGGGCAGGCTGCGCGCCCGCTGCAGGCTGTCGTTGGCAAATTGGGTGACGAGCTGCTGCAGCTTGTCGGGATTGAACAGCTGTGCCAGGGCGTCGATCGCGGAGGCGTCGAACACCAGGGGTTGGGGCGGGCTGGGGGGCGCGGCATCGCTGCCGTCCGGGCGGTCGGTGGGCGCCCCAGGGCTGGCGGCCAGCCATTGCTGCAATGCGGCGTGCAAGGACGACTCCAGCAGAGGCTTGGACAGGTGGGCATTCATGCCGGCGGCCTTGCTGCGCTCCATGTCCTGCACCCCGGTGTGGGCGGTCATGGCGATCACCGGCACGGATTCGAAGCCGGGCATCTGGCGCAGGGCCTTGGTGGCGCTCAGGCCATCCATGTGCGGCATCTGCACGTCCATCAGGATGCAGTGGTAATGGCCCGGGCCCACGGCCTGCAGCCGCAGCAGGGCCTGCACGCCATCCTCGGCCGCCTCGGTCTGCAGGCCGGCCGCGTGCAGCATGCCCTCGACCACTGCGCGGTTGAGCGGGTGGTCGTCCACCACCAGCACGCGCTGTCCCTGCCAGGTGGTGGGCGTGGGGGCGTGCGTGCGCTGCACGGGTGTGCGGGCGGGCTCCAGCAAGGCGGTGAACCAGAAGGTGCTGCCCTGGCCCAGCTGGCTTTTGACGCCGGTTTCTCCGCCCATCAGCTTGGCCAGCGCGCGCGAGATGGTCAGCCCCAGCCCGGTGCCTCCGAAGCGGCGGGTGATGGAGTTGTCGGCCTGCTGGAAGGCCTGGAACAGCAGGGGCATGCGGTCGGCGGGAATGCCGGGGCCGGTGTCCTGGACGCTGGCGTGCAGGATGATGCGGTGCAAGGTGCTGCTGGGGGCCAGGTGGATGGCGATGCGGATCCAGCCGGAGGCCGTGAACTTGATGGCGTTGTTCACGTAGTTGAGCAGGATTTGCGCAATCCGGTGCGGATCACCGCGCAAGCTGTCCGGCACCTGGGGGGCGATGTGGTAGTCCAGCGCCAGGCCTTTGTGGCTGGCATCTTCGCGGCACATGCTCAGCACATCCAGCACCACGTCATGCAGGCTGAAATCGGTGCTTTCCAGCTGCAGCTGGCCGGCATCGATCTTGGAGAAATCCAGCACTTCATTGACGATGCCGCGCAGGTGCTGGCTGGCGCGCAGCACGCTTTGCAACTGCTCGTGCTGCGTCTCGGGCAGGTTGGCCTTGAGCAGCAGCTGCGTCAGGCCCAGGATGGCATTGAGCGGGGTGCGGATCTCATGGCTGATGCTGGCCTGGAGATTGGATTTCTCCTGCGCCACCAGTTCGGCCTGGCGCTTGGCTTTTTCCAGCGCCAGGGACTGCATCACCTCCTTGGTCACATCCAGCCAGACGCCGTTGAAGACCACGCAGCCATCGCCTTCCATGTGGGGGTTGGCGCGGGTCTTGATCCAGCGGGTGACGCCGTCGGCCATGCGCATCGAGACATCGAAGTCCACCGGGGTGAGCGTCTGTGCGCTGTCCTGGAAGTGTTGCCGCGCCGTGGCGGTGGCGTGGGCGTCGTAGTGCTTGATGATCTGGGCCACCGTGCCGGTCTGGGTGTCTTTGTCCTCGCTGGCGCCCATGCCCATTAGCTGGGCCCACTGGGGGCTGACGAAGGTCAGCCGCCACGCGCCATCGGGTGTCATGCGCATCTGGAACACCGCGCCCGGCAAAGCGCTGGTCAGCTGCAGCAACTGGTCGGTCAGCAACTGGTTGTTCTGGTGCTGGACCAGGGCCTGCTCCAGTTGCTCAGCCTCCTGCAGCGACTGGCCGAAACTTTGCAGGGCCCGTGCCATGGAGCCGATCTCGTCTTGCCGGTGTTGGTCGGCGATGGGCGTGTCGTACTGCTGCCGGCTCATGCGCTGCATGCTGCGTGTCAGCCGCCCGATCGGGCGCGACACATGCAGCCAGGCGATCCAGGCGGTGCCGGCGCACAGCAGCAGCAGGCTCAGCCAGCCAGCGCAGGTGGCCTGGCGGATGGTCTGGGCCGTGTCCATGGCCATCTGTTGCGTGCTGTGGGTCAGCACATGCTGGGCGTCCACGCGCAGGGCTTCCACTTCGGTGTGCAGCAGGCCGAGGGCCGGGTTCAGGCTCAGGGTCAGGCTTTGCAGGGCCTGATCGCTGTGCCAGTGCAGGGTTTGCTCAATGATGCGGCGGGCGATTGCAAAGCTGTGGCGCGCCTGCATGAGCACGGTATCCAGGCGGAGTTCATAGCCCGGCAAGGCCGGGTACAGGCTGTGCAGGGTGCGCTCGAACGATTGCTGGGTCTGGTCAAGCTGCTCGGCGCTGGCCTGTGCCTGCCCGGTGCCCGGGGCCCTCAAGCTGGCATGCACCAGGCTGGAGGCGTCGGTCAGGTGCTGGCGCACCTGGCTGACCTTGTCCGCCACCAGGACTTGCTGGTCCAGCAGGGCGTGGTACTGGCCCTCGATGCGCTGCATGTGCCATGTGGCATACAGCGTGATGATGCTCGATACCGCACCCAAGCAAGCGACCAGGGCAACGATTTTGGCAGTCAGGCTGGAAAAGGAAAGCTTCATGGCCAAGGGCGCGGCATGGGCGGATGGAACAGGGCGGTGCGGCAGACCCGCTGTCACAGGGTGGCGGACCTAATGGGGCTCAAGTATGGCAGGCACAGCCTGTAATGGGGCTGGCGATGGTGCCTGCTGCCGACGGACGGGGTTGGCCCAGCTCCCGCGATGGCCGTGGGCGGGCGCTGCGCGGACCGCGTGCCGGATCGGCATGCCCGTCGCCGTGCCTGCCGGGGGCGGCCCTAGGCCGTGGGTGCTGTGGCCGCTTCCGGGGCCGGCAGGATTTCCATGCGGTAGCCCAAGCCGTAGATCGCGCTGAGCTGGTAGATCTGGCCCTGACCATGGAACTGGCCCAGCTGCAGCTTGGTGCGCAGGCGCGAGGCGTGGGTGTCCAGGGTGCGCGAAGGCGTGGGGGTGATGCTGCCCCAGACCGCTTCGGTCAGGTGGTTGCGTGACAGCAGGCGGCCGCAGTTCTGGAACAGGAACTCGGCCAGCTCGTACTCACGGTGCTTGAGCTCGATCGGCTGGTCGTGCAGGTACACCGTGCGTGCCACGGGATCAAGCCGGTAGGGCTCGAAGTCCAGGCGCATGGTGGTGACGTCGGGGTAGGCGCGGCGCATCAGGGCGGTGACGCGGGCCATGAGCTCCTGCACGCGCAGGGGCTTGATCATGAAGTCGTCTGCCCCGGCATGGAAGGCGGCGACGATGTCCTGTTCCTCGTGGCGCTGGCTGGCAAACAGGATGGGCAGCTTGCTGCCGCCCGCTTCGCGCAGGGCGCGCACCACGTCAATGCCACTCAGGCCCGGAAGCAGCCAGTCGACGATCAGCAGGTCAAAGCTTTCGCGACGCATGGCGCGCAGCAGGTCTTCGCCCGTCTCAAACAAGATGGTGGCATGACCCATTTGGTGAATCGTGGCCTCCACCAGCCGTAAAAAAACCGTGTCGTCGTCGAGAACAGCAATGCGCATGGTGGCGTTTGTAACAAAAAATTTCACATGATGGTGTGCGGCAATGCAAATGAATGCAAAAACGCCAGGAACGCCCGATGCAGGGACCCTTTCTCAGGCCCCATTTTGGCCCAGGATGGAGCGCTCGCCCGCCGAAGTGCACGCTTCAAGTCTAGCGAAAGAGTGCGTGCCAACTAAGTGGTGGGGGTGCTGGCGTGACCGGTGTGCAACTGTCCCAGGGCTTCGAATGGCAATTGCTGCTTGACCAGGATGACGGTGCACGGGGCATCGCGGGCCACACGCATGGGCACCGTGGCAATCAGGCGCTGCATGTGCAGGCCGTGCGTGGCCGCGCCCAGGATGATCAGCCCGACGCTGTTGCCCTCGGCATAGCGCACCAGGGCCTGGGCCACGTCGCTGGCTTCGAGCACGTGGAAGCTGATGCCGTGGCCGGCGCTGTCCAGCCCTTGTGCCCACTGCTTGAGCTGGGCCAGGTGCGTGCGGTGCAGCTGGGTTTCGCTGCGCCGGCTGTCGGTGCTGCTGCTGGCCGAGGGCGAGATCACGGTGACCACCGCCAACCGGGCCCCGGGGCGGGTGGACAGCGAACGCGCCACGGCCTGGCGCAGGCTGTAGAGGGTGGCGTCGCTGACGTCCTTGTGCGGCAGCGCCACCATCAGGATCGGCACTTCGGAGATCTGCTGCGTGGGCAGTGGGCTGGGGTGGTACGCCATGCCGGCCGCGCGGATCCAGCGGCGCAGCTGGCCCCACAGCGGCAGGCCGCGCAGCCGCAGGCCACGGCGTGTGACCGGGACCTGCTCGGGATTGGCCAGGTCGAAGGCCAGCTCGGCCGCCGTGGCATAGCGGTTGGCGGCCTCGGGCTCCAGGCAGCGCAGGATGATCTCCTGCAGCCAGTCGGGCACGTCGGCGCGCAGGGCGCGCGGCGGCGTGGGGGCCATCCACATGCGCTGGCGCAGGCCGCCATCGGTGCTGGGGTTGCCGAAGGGCAGCTCGCGCGTGGTCAGCTCGTAGAGCATGACGCCGATGGCGAAGATGTCGCTGCGCAGGTCGCCGCGCACGCCCACGATCTGCTCGGGCGCCATCCAGGCGGGGGAGCCCACGGCCTTGCGCAGCTCTTCGGCCAGCAGGTCGGGGTAGTGGGCATGGCAGGACAGGCCGAAGTCCAGCAGTACGGCGTTGCCGTCGTCCTGGATCAGCACGTTGCCGGGCTTGAGGTCCAGGTGGCAGCAGTTCTGCTGGTGCAGGCTGTGGGCGGCCTGGGCCATGGCGGCGCCCAACTGGGCGATGGTGGCAATCGGTTGCGCGCCGGGCTGGTCCAGCCAGTGCTGCAGGGTGTGGCCGGGCATGTGCTCCATGACCAGGTAGGGCAGGCGCAGCAGGTCGCCGGCGGCGACAAAGCGGGGCACGTGGGGGCCGTGCAGGGCCGGCAGGATTTGCAGCTCCATCTCGAAGCTGACGATGTTCTCGGCCCCGTCGCCGGCCGTCATGCGCGGGATCTTCATCACCATCGGGAAGCCCGGGCTGCTGCCGGGGCTGCGCGGCTGGGCGTAGGTGACGGTGTAGATGTGGGCCATGCCGCCGGCATGGATGCAGTCGTGCACCAGGAAGCCGTCGACTTCGGTGCCGGGTGCCAGTTTCTTCATGGCCGTGCTGTTCCCTGGTGCTTCGGGGATCGGTGGCGGGCGCCCAGGCCCGGGCGGCGGGGCAGGGTCTGCGGGCTCATCGGCCTTGCTCCAGGCGCTCGGCAAATTCCGGCGGCATGCCGCTGCGCTGCACGGCCTGTACGGCGGCCGCATGGTCGTAGGGCACGCGGTAGAAGGTCAGGGTGGCGGCGCTGTCGTCGTACAGGGCGTACATGGCGCGCAGGTCGCCGTCGCGCGGCTGGCCGCAGGCGCCGACGATGCCCAGCCACTGGCGGTGGCTGGGCACGGGAATGGGCACGCCGGGCTGTGGCACGAAGCGCATGAGCTTGGCCGTGGGCGTGAGGTAGTACAGCGCCTGCTGGTGCACATGGCCGCTGAAGACGTAGCGGATGCCGGGGTCCAGGTCGCTGGCAGCGGCCATGCTGCGCTCGGCCATGACGCTGTTTTCGACGTAAGGCCAGCGCTCGGGGTGGTGGGCGCTGGCGTGTACCAGCAGGATGCGGCCGTGCGGGGCCAGCAGCGGCAGGTGCTGCAGGAAGTCCCGGTGGTGGCGGCCCAGCTGGTCGTGCGTCCACTGCGCGCCCTGTTCGCCCTGGTGCTGGATGTGGCTGGGCGGGTGCAGCGCCACGTCATCGTGGTTGCCGCGCACGGCCCAGGCGCCCTGCTCGACGGCCTGCATGACCGTGTCCAGTACCTCGACGGGCGAGCCACCGTAGCCGACCAGATCGCCCAGGAACGCCAGCTGCGTGGCGGACTGGGCGCGGGCGTGGTCCATGCAGGCCTGCAGGGCCTGGAGGTTGGCGTGGATGTCGGAGAACAGGGCCAGTTTCATGGACGACATGCTGCGCCTTCAAGCTGGCGGCTGGCTTGCAGTGCGCCCTGGGGCTTTCCCGGGGATTGGAAAAGATAGCTGGTTGCGCTTGCTCAATGGGCGTTTTCCATGCAAATGGCCATGAAATCCAGCCATACAGCGCGCAAGCAGCTCCTTTTTATGAATCCCGAGGGGACGGGGTTTGCTGGCACACTGCGCAGGCCATGCCACCTGCCGCCCCCGCTTTCACCCAGGCCTGCGAAGACCGCGACTTTACCGAATGGCACCAGGGCTGCGCTTGGTGTGCCGTCTGGGTGCTGTGGCTGCGCGCGCCGGCGCTGGCGCAGCGGGTGCAGCGGGCGCGCCAGGCCTTGGGGCCCCGGCTGTGGCCGGGTTATGCCCGCCAGCCGCATGTCACGGTGGCCTACCGGGGATTGATGGCGCAGGGTGCGGGCCCAGCGGCCGCCACCTTCGGGGTGGCGCAGTTGCGCGCCGACATTGCCCGCCTGCAGCAGGCGCCGGCGTGGCCGCGG
>NZ_JAZHFR010000119.1:0-7682 GCF_036541385.1 Comamonas sp. GCA5
CCTGGCTAGACAAGAATCGGCGGCTGTGGAAGAACTGCGAGCGGCTGCTCAACACCAGCTTGCAGTTCGTCCACTTGGCTTTCCTGGTTCTGCTGCTCAGGAGATCTTGAACACGTTCTAACAGCCACTGCCGCCCGGATGCCCACCTGCATCTGCGGCCAACACACCTGCACCTGCGGCCATGGCCCGCCACCGCGGCCCAGCATGCTCTACAGTCAGAGACTTGCACAGCGAAGCCGTCCCGCGCCTCGCCTTCCCACGCCTTCAACAGAAAGACCATCATGAAATCCCGCGCCGCCGTGGCCTTTAAGGCCGGAGAACCTTTGCAGATCGTCGAGATCGACGTGGCCCCGCCCCAGAAGGGCGAAGTGCTGATCAAGATCACCGACACCGGTGTCTGCCACACCGATGCCTTCACGCTCTCCGGTGAAGACCCCGAAGGCCTGTTCCCCGTGGTGCTGGGCCACGAAGGCGCCGGCATCGTGGTGGAAGTGGGCGAAGGCGTGACCAGCGTCAAGCCGGGTGACCATGTGATCCCGCTGTACACCGCCGAATGCGGCGAATGCCTGTTCTGCAAGAGCGGCAAGACCAACCTGTGCGTGGCCGTGCGCGCCACGCAGGGCAAGGGCGTGATGCCCGATGGCACGACCCGTTTCAGCTACAACGGCCAGCCCATCTACCACTACATGGGCTGCTCCACCTTCAGCGAATACACCGTGGTGGCCGAGGTCTCGCTGGCCAAGATCAACCCCGAGGCCAACCCCGAGCAGGTCTGCCTGCTGGGCTGCGGCGTGACCACGGGTCTGGGCGCCGTCAAGAACACCGCCAAGGTGCAGGAAGGCGATACCGTCGCCGTGTTCGGCCTGGGCGGCATCGGCCTGGCCGTGATCCAGGGTGCCAAGCTGGCCAAGGCCGGCCGCATCATCGCCATCGACACCAACCCCAGCAAGTTCGACCTGGCCAAGACCTTCGGCGCGACGGACTGCATCAACCCCAAGGACTTCGACAAGCCGATCCAGCAGGTCATCGTCGAGATGACGACCTGGGGCGTGGACCACTCGTTCGAGTGCATCGGCAACACCCAGGTGATGCGTGCCGCGCTGGAGTGCGCGCACCGCGGCTGGGGCCAGTCGGTCATCATCGGCGTGGCCGGCGCGGGACAAGAGATCAGCACGCGCCCCTTCCAGCTGGTGACGGGCCGCAAGTGGCTGGGCACGGCCTTCGGCGGCGTCAAGGGCCGCAGCGAACTGCCCGGCATGGTCGAAGACGCCATGACCGGCAAGATCCAACTCGAACCGTTCGTGACCCACACCATGGGCCTGGACCAGATCAATGAGGCCTTCGATCTGATGCACGAGGGCAAGTCCATCCGCTCGGTGGTCAAGTACTGACCCGCCCAGCGTTGATGCCCCCCCGCCACGGTGTTGCCACCGTGGCTTTTTTATGGCCGGGTGGCTGCAGCGGCGTCCTGGGCACGCACGCCAAGCACCCACCGACTTACAGCCAGCGCCGCACTTGCTGCAGATAGCGGGTGTAGGGTGCGCCGAACTTCTGCGCCAGCATGCGCTCTTCAGGCACGATCTGGAAGCGGTTCATGTACAGCACAAACGCCGGCAGCACCAGCAGCGCCCCGGCATGGCCCAGCCACAGGCCCCAGCCCAGCAGCGCCAGGGCAAAGCCCAGGTACATGGGGTTGCGGCTGTGGGCATAGATGCCCGTGGTCACCACGCTGGACGAGGCCTGCGGCGTGGTCGGGTTCACCGTCGTGGCCGCGCGGCGGAACGCCAGCACCCCGGCCAGTGCCACGCCCACCCCCAGCGCGATGGGCAGCGCGCCCCACCACCAGGGCACGGCCCACAGCGTGGCCACCGGCCACACCGCAGCCATGCCCCCCATCAGCAGCCCACACACCAGCACCAGGGCCACCGGTGGCACCTTCAATTCCCAAGCATTCACCCGCGCGCTCCTTGTTGTCAGGGATGCAGGCATTGTGCAAAGACCGGCGGCCGGCGGGCTATGCCATGTCATTTGCTGCGGCTTCTGCTTGCGCCAGGCCTGGCCTGCCGCTAAAGCCCGACAATCACCGCCTTTGCTGCTTTTTGGCCCTTCGCCCATGCCCTTCACCGCCCTTGGCCTTGCCCCGTCGCTGGCCCATGCCGCCGCCTCCCAAGGCCTGATCGCGCCCACGCCGGTGCAGTCCCAGTCCATCCCTGCCGTGCTGGATGGCCAGGACCTGCGCGTCTGCGCGCCCACGGGCTCGGGCAAGACAGCGGCCTATGTGCTGCCGCTGCTGCAGGCCTGGATGCTGGGCGATGCCGGCCAGCGCTCCGGGCCGCGCACCACGCAGGCCCTGGTGCTGGTGCCCACGCGCGAGCTGGCCACCCAGGTGGCCGAGCTGGTCTACCACCTGGGCGAAGCCCTGGGACAGCGCCCCAAGGTGGCGGTACTGACCGGCGGCGTCTCCATCAACCCACAGCTGATGGCGCTGCGTGGCGGCGTGGACTGGGTGATCGCCACGCCCGGGCGCCTGCTGGACGTGGTGGCGCACAGCCAGCTCAAGCTGCACAGCCTGCAGACCCTGGTGATGGACGAGGCCGACCGCCTGATGGACCTGGGCTTTGCCGAGGAACTGGAACAGGTGCTGGCCCTGCTGCCCGCCAAGGAGCAACGCCAGACCCTGCTGCTGTCGGCCACCTTCGGTCCCGCCGTGCAAGACCTGGTGGCGCAACTGCTGCGCCCCGGCCACGCCAGCGTGGAAGTGGAAAACACCCACCAGCAGGATGCCACCATCGCCCAGCGCGCCCTGTATGTGGACGCTGCCCAACGCACCAATGTGCTGCGCGCGCTGATCGCCCAGCACCCCGGCCAGCGCATGCTGGTGTTCGTGGCCAGCCGCTACAGCGCCGAGCATGTGGCCAACAAGCTGTATGCCAAGAAGATCTTTGCCACAGCCCTGCATGGCGAGCTGAGCCAGGGCGCGCGCCAGCGCGTGCTGCAGGAGTTCAAGGCCAACCAGTGGCAGGTGCTGGTGACCACCGACCTGGCGGCGCGCGGCATCCACATCGATGCCCTGCCCGTGGTCATCAACTACGACCTGCCGCGCTCGGCCGACGACTACACCCACCGCATCGGCCGCACCGGCCGCGCCGGCCTGTCGGGCACGGCCATCAGCCTGGTGTCCCCCGCCACCGCCGCGCACTGGAAGCTGATTGCCAAGCGCAACCAGCTGCAGCTGAAGCTGGAAACCCTGCCGGACCACCCCGTCACCGAAACCGTGCCCGAGCGCGCCGCGCACGAAGACGGCGACCGCGGCGGCGTCAAGGGCAAGCGCATGAGCAAGAAGGACAAGCTGCGCGCCGCGGCCGCCGCCGCCAACACGCCGGGCACCGGCAAGGCCTGAAGCCAGGCCTCGGGGCTGCGTGCTGGAACGGCCCCGTCAGGTGCCATCCACCGCGGCATCCTCGCTTTTGGCCGCATGCAGGGCCTCGGGCTCCAGCTCCTCGGCCGAGCGGTTCAGGTGCACGAACAGCCCCCAGCCCAGCAACAGCACGCCCACGCTGGCGATGTGCAGCGCGGCATAGCGCAGGGTGGCCGGGTCTTCCTGGGCCTTGAAGGTGGCAATCAGGCCCTCGATGGCCAGGGCCACCACAATCACCACCAGAAACCGCGACAGGAAACGCCGCACCCGCGTGGGCCCGGCAATGCTGGCATCGCGCACCACCTCCTCCTCGACCACGGTCTGTGCAATCTGCAGCGCCACCACGGCCGCCGCCAGGGTGCCCAGGGCCTCCACCAGCTGCAAGGTGGCGCCGTCGTCCAGGCCCAGCACCAGCGTGTCCCAGCCCTTGCTCACGGCCATCCACAGCAGAGCCAGCGACACCAGGGCGAACAGCAGCGCCATCAGCACATGCACCCCGACAAACAGCGAATGAACCAGTTTCATGGGCCTGCAACCTCCAACATGCAAAAGGCGCATCTTTCCATCGCCACGCCCCACCCCGCGTAGGACGGTGCAGGCAGGCACCGGCAGTCCCAGCCCGGCAAGCACCCCGCCCCCATGGGGACAAGCGGGGGCCCCTACACTGCGCCACAGCCCCTGGCCAGCCTGCGCTGGCCCGCTGCACCACATCAAAAACAAGAGCTGGATGCGCTCACCCAGCGTGCACTTAGGTCATAAAAACCTCTAAAGTGCTTGCAATACGAGCGCCAACAGCTCTTCTTTCAGGAGTATCCATGTCCACGCCTTTCGAACTGCTCACCGCCCACGCCTGCTTTGGCGGCGCCCAGCGCTTTTACAAGCACGAGGCGCGCGAAATCGGGCTGCCCATGAAGTTCTCGGTCTACCTGCCCCCCAAGGCGGTGATGGGCGAGAAAGTGCCCGCCCTGCTGTACCTGGCAGGCCTGACCTGCACCGAGGAAACCTTCATGACCAAGGCCGGTGCGCAGCGCCTGGCGGCCGAACTGGGCCTGGCCCTGATCGCCCCCGACACCAGCCCGCGTGGCGCCAACGTGCCGGGCGAGGCCGAGGCCTGGGACTTCGGCGTGGGCGCCGGCTTTTACCTGAACGCCCAGCAGGCGCCGTGGGAGCAGCACTGGCGCATGGAAAGCTATCTGATCGAGGAACTGCTGCCGCTGCTGGGCCGCTACCTGCCCATCGATACGCAGCGCCTGGGCATCTTCGGCCACAGCATGGGCGGCCATGGCGCGCTGACCCTGGCCTTGCGCCACCCCGGCGTGTTCAAGAGCCTGTCGGCCTTCGCGCCCATCGCCAACCCCATGAACTGCCCCTGGGGCCAGAAGGCGTTCAGCGGCTACCTGGGCGACAACCAGGCCGTCTGGGCCCAGCACGACGCCAGCCGCCTGATGGCGGCGCAGGGCAAGGCGCCCTACCCGGCCGGCATCCTGGTCGACCAGGGCCTGGCCGACAAATTCCTGCACGAGCAGCAACTGCTGCCCGAAGCGCTGGAAACCGCCTGCGCCCAGGTCGGCCAGCCCCTGACGCTGCGCCGCCAGGCCGGCTACGACCACGGCTACTACTTCATCCAGAGCTTCATCGACGACCACCTGCGCCACCACGCGGCACAGCTGGGCGCCTGAGCCTGCGCCGCGCCATGCGGCGGATGTCCCGGGCGGCGCTCAGCCGCGCAACGCGGCCTCGATGGCGGCAATGTCGATCTTGCCCATGCCCATCATCGCGATGAAGGCACGCCGGGCCGCGGCGGCATCCGGGTGGGCGATCGCCTGCAGCAGCACGCGCGGTGTGATCTGCCAGGAGACGCCCCAGCGGTCCTTGCACCAGCCGCAGGCATTGGGCTGCCCGCCGTGGCCGACCACCGCCTGCCACAGGCGGTCGGTTTCGGCCTGGTCCTCGGTCACCACCTGGAAGGAAAAGGCCTCGCTGTGCGGGAAGGTCGGCCCACCGTTCAACCCCAGGCAGGGCAGGCCCAGCACGGTGAATTCCACGGTCAGCACACCGCCCTGCCGGCACGCCGGATAGTCCGCGGGCGCACAGTGCACGGCCTGCACGGCGCTGTCGGCAAAAGTCTGGGCATAGAACTCGACCGCCTCCAGGGCGGCGCCATCGAACCAGAGACACACGGTGATCGGGGATGCCATGGCGAACCTCCTGTGCAGCAGCGCCAGCGGCCATTCTGGCCCCCGGCATACTTCGCAGGCAAGGCCGTGCCACAGCGGCCACCCGCCGTCACCGGCGGGCAGCCGCACGGTGCCTCAATAGCGCAGATCGGCACGCAGCCACAGCGTGCGGCCGGGTTCGTGGATGCGCACACCGGCCGGCAGACCGAATCCGGCATTGCCCGCCAGGTTCAGGTGCTCGGCGTAGGCGCGGTCGAACAAGTTGTCGATGCCGGCCGTGAGCTTGAGCCTGCGGTCCACCTTGTAGCCGGCATGCACCGAGAACACACCAAAGCCTGCGCTGGGCCCGAAGTCCTTGCCGACGACATTGCCCTGGCCCGTGGCATGGCGGTGCTGGGCCGCCACCAGGCGCCACAGGGCCCCGGCATTCCAGGCGCCCTGCTGGTAATCCAGGCCCAGCTTGGCTTCCAGCGGCGGGGTCTGGGGCAGCGGACGGTCGTCCGTGGTGTTCTGCGCCCAGGCATAGGCCAGCGTGCCCTGGGCCGTCAGCGCCGCATTCAGGCGGTAGCTGGCACCGGCCTCCCAGCCGGCGATGCGCGCCTGGACGTTGCGCACCGAGGAGGACATGCCCCCCTGGTAGTCAAACAGGATGTAGTCCTGCACCTGGCCCACATAGGCCGAGGTCCAGGCCTGCCAGTCCTGGCGTTTCCAGCTCGCACCCACGTCGATCTGCGTCGTCTTTTCGGGCTGCAGGCGCTGGAAGGCTGTCGTGCTGTTGCCCGGCGAGATCAGCTCCCAGTAATCCGGAAAGCGCTGGACATGGCCCAGGCCGGCGTACACGGTGGAGCCATCCTGCGATGCGCGCTCCCAGCGCACAAAACCGCTGGGCAGCGCCTGGCGCTCGCGGTGGTTGCTGTCGCCCTGCACGCCGGGGTAGCGCCAGGCCTGGGCACGGTCCAGGCGCAGGCCTGTCAGCAGCTTGTCGTCGGCATCCAGCTGCTGCGTCAGCTCGGCAAACAGCCCCAGGTTGCTGAACTTGGCATCCCGCACCCAGGGCTTGGTGGTGTAGGGCACCATCTGCGAGCCCATGCGCTTGTCGTGCGGGCTGCGCAGGGCATCCACCCCGGTCAGCAGCGTGGTCGCCGGGCTCCACAACCAGGTGGCGGCGGTGCGCAGCCCTGTGGTCGTGCGCCGCACATTGCTGGCCATGGGCATGGCCATGCCACCGCCTGGCGCAAAGCTGCGCAGGCTGAAGTTGTCCATCACATGGTCGGCACGGTTGGAGTAGATCTGCGCCTCCAGCTTGCGCAGCACGGGCGAGAGGTTGGTTTTCTCGAAGCGCAGCCCGGCGCTTTCGCGCTGGAACTGCGTGCCGTCCATGCCACGGCCACCATAGCGGGCCTCGCCGTCGCCGGCACCGGCGGTCAGCTCCAGCCAGGTGTCGGCATCGGGCGTCCAGCCCAGGGCGACATCGGCATTCCACTTGTCCCAGTGCGCGGGCACCACGCGGCCGTTGCCGTCGCGGTAGTCCTTGCTCTGCGAGTGGTTGGCCGTCAGGCGCACATAGAACTGGTCATTGCCGGCCAGAAAGTCCACGTTCTGGTCGCTGCGTGCCGCCGTACCCGCCAGGAGGCTGGCCGAAAACTCGATGCCCGGCTCGCCCAGCTGGGGCTTTTCGCGGTCGAAGCGCACCACGCCCGCAGACGCCCCCGGGCCCCAGGCCACGGTCTGCGGCCCCTTGATCACGGTCAGCGCATCGTAGGTTTCGGGGGAGATGTAGGAGCTGGGCGCATCCATGCGCCCCGGGCAGGCGCCCAGCAGCGTCGTGCCGTTGGTCAGCAGCGGCAGGCGCGAGCCGAACTGGCCGCGGAACACCGGGTCGCTGTTGGAGCCGCCGCTGCGGATCGCCGAGAAGCCGGGAATGCTCTTGAGGTAATCGGCCGCATCGCTGGCCGGCACGGGCTGGCAGAAGTGGTCCCGGTCGTTTGAACAATTGAGTCCAGTTGCTAAGCGAGATCACCGGGGTTATGCCGCCTGCATTTGTGCAAACGGCAATGCTGCAAAGTACGCTTCATCAGGGGTAGCTT
>NZ_JAZHFR010000011.1:0-74957 GCF_036541385.1 Comamonas sp. GCA5
CGTGGCCGCGGGTGCTGCGCGTGCAGGGCAGCGGCAGCTTCACCACCGTGCCCTACCTGGGGCTGGACCCGGCCGATGCCGCCGCCCTGCAGCCGCTGCACCAGGCCCTGGTGCCCGAGCCGCCGGCCCCGGCGTGGCACTACGTGCCGCACGTGACCCTGGGCCACTATGCCCAGAGCGTGCCGATGGCGCCCATCCTGCACACCCTGCAGGCCGCGCTGGCCGGCCTGGCGCCACTGGCGTGCGCGGCGCCGCAGCTGTGGCTGGTGCGCTACCGCACGCACGCCATCGCCGGCCCCCTGGTTGCCGAAGGCTGCCTGGACCTGACCACGCGCCGCTACACCGCCTTGCCGGGGGCGCTGCTACGGCCCTGAAGGCGCAGCCCCCGGCGCACGCAAAAAAGCCGGGCTGGGCCCGGCTGTGACGAGTGGGTGCGGCGGGCTCAGACCAGGGTCAGCGTCACGTCGATGTTGCCGCGCGTGGCGTTGGAGTAGGGGCAAACCTGGTGGGCAGCGTCGACCAGCTTCTGGGCCTGTTCACGGTCCAGGCCGGGCAGGCTGATCTTCAGGCGGGCGGCGATGCCGTAGGCATTGGGGATGGTGCCCAGGTCGACTTCGGCGTCGATGGCCACGTCCTGGGGCACGGTGATGCCCAGCTTGCCGCCCACGGCCTTCAGCGCGCCAATGAAGCAGGCCGAGTAACCGGCGGCGAACAGCTGCTCGGGGTTGGTGCCGGTGCCGCTGGTGCCGGGCGAGGACAGCTTCACATCCAGGCGACCGTCATCGGTGCGGGCGGCGCCATCGCGGCCGCCGGTGGTGTGGGCGCGGGCGGTGTAGAGAACTTTTTCCAAAGAGGCCATGGTGTGCTCCTGACAAAGGGCTGAGGAATCGCTTCAGGACGAAGCGGGGGACAACGAAAGGGGGGCTGCCAGGCGGTCGCGCAGTTGCTGCACCTGGGCAGTCAGCGCCTGCAGATCGGACAGTGTGCACTGGCTGTGCTGCAGCACGCAGGCGGGAATGCCTGCGGCCTGGGCCTGCAGGGCCCGCCCGGTGGGACTGAGCGTGACGCGCACGCGGCGCTCGTCGGCCGCGTCGCGCTGGCGCTGCAGCCAGCCGGCGGCTTCCATGCGCTTGAGCAGGGGGGTGAGCGTGCCGGAGTCGAGGAACAGGCGCTCGCCCAGTTCCGACACCATCAGGTCATCGCGCTCCCACAACACCAGCAGCACCAGGTACTGCGGGTAGGTCAGGCCCAGGCCTTCGAGCAGGGGCTTGTACAGCTTGGTCATGGCCAGCGATGCCGAATACAGCGCAAAGCACAGCTGGTGGTCCAGTTGCTGGGCGCGGGCATCAAGGGCGGGGGCGGTGGAAGTCATGGATTGAAATGTAGTGCTTAATTAAATTGTGTACAATTTAATTGTGAAATCCATGCTGGCAACAAGGTCAGCACACGGGATAGGCCCCAGCACAACGGCCAGGCAGTGCGCCTGGCCGTGGGAGGGTAGAGCACCCCGCGCAGGGCGTGGGGGTGGGCCAGCAGGTGATCAGTAGGTGTACACGCCCTGGCCGGTCTTGCGGCCCAGGCGGCCGGCGGCCACCATCTCGCGCAGCAGGTAGCAGGGGCGGTACTTGCTGTCGCCGAATTCCTTCAGGTAGACCTCCATCACGGCCAGGCACACGTCCAGGCCGATCATGTCGGCCAGGGCCAGCGGGCCGATGGGCTGGTTGCAGCCCAGCTTCATGCCGGCGTCGATGTCCTCGGCCGTGGCCGTGCCTTCGGACAGCACGTAGAACGCCTCGTTGATCATGGGCACCAGGATGCGGTTGACCACGAAGCCGGGCGCGTTCTTCACGGTGATGGGCGACTTGCCCAGCTTTTCCGACAGGGCCTTGACGGCATCGTGCGTGGCATCGCTGGTCTGCAGGCCACGGATGATCTCCACCAGGGCCATCATGGGCACGGGGTTGAAGAAGTGCATGCCGATGAACTTGTCGGCGCGGCGCGTCACGGCACCCAGCTGGTGATGGAGATGGAGGAGGTGTTGGTGGCAATCAGCACCTCGGGGGCCAGCAGGGCGTCGAGCTGCTGGAGGATCTTGACCTTGAGGTCGTAGTTCTCGGTGGCGGCCTCGATCACCAGTTGGGCGCCCTTCAGGTCGTCATAGCTGGTGGAGGTCTTGATCCGCGCCAGCGCCTGTTCCTTGTCGGCGGCGGTGATCTTTTCCTTCTTGATCAGGCGGTCCAGGCTGCCGGCCACGGTGGCCAGACCCTTTTGCACGGCGGCTTCGGAAATATCGACCATCACCACCTGGATGCCGGACACGGCGCATGCCTGCGCGATGCCGTTGCCCATGGTGCCTGCGCCAACGATGCCTACGGTTTGAATGCTCACAGTGTTATCTCCCCAGTTAATGATTGAAATGCGGGAAAGATGGTAGCGAATTTCCCGCAGCACGCCCGTAAAGTGCGCGTCTTCAGACCGGGGGAGCGAGCAGCATGGATGAAACCTTTGATTTCGTGGTCATCGGCGCAGGCTCTGCGGGCAGCGTGCTGGCTGGCCGTTTGAGCGAGGACGGTGCGCACCAGGTGTGCCTGCTCGAAGCCGGTGGCGCCGATGCCAGCCCGCTGGTGCAGTGCCCGGCCGGCATCGCGGGCCTGGCCAGGACCGGCCAGTTCAACTGGTCGATCGACACCGTGCCCCAACCGGGCCTGAATGGCCGCTGCGGCTTTCAGCCCCGCGGCAAGGTGCTGGGCGGCAGCAGCTCGGTGAATGCCATGATCTACCTGCGCGGACAGCCGCAGGACTACGACGCCTGGGCCGCGCAAGGCAACCCCGGGTGGTCGTGGCAGGAGGTGCTGCCCTGGTTTCTGAAGGCCGAGCACAACGCACGTGGCACGGATGCGCTGCATGCCCAGGGCGGGCCGCTGCATGTGGCGGATTTGCAGCAGCCCAATCCGCTGAGCCTGGATTTTGTCGAGGCCGGGGTGCAGGCGGGGCTGCCCCGCAACGCGGATTTCAACGGTCCCTCCCAGGAAGGTGTTGGCTGCTACCAGGTCACCCAGAAGCAGGGGGAACGCTGCAGTGCTGCCAAGGCCTATCTGACGCCCCACCTCGGTCGCCGCAACCTGCGGGTGCGCACCGGGGCCCAGGTGCTGCGCATCCTGCTGTCGGACACCCCGCAGGGGCTGCGTGCGACCGGGGTGGAATACCTGCGCGATGGCACGCGCCACGTGGTGCAGGCGCGGCGCGAAGTGCTGCTCAGTGCGGGCGCACTGCTGTCGCCCCAGCTGCTGATGCTGTCGGGCCTGGGCCCGGCGGGCCACCTGCAGGAGCTGGGCATCCCGCTGCGGTCCGACCTGCCGGGCGTGGGGGCCAACCTGCATGACCATCTGGATGCGATCTTGCTGTGCGATGCGCCGGGGCTGACGCAGTCGTTCGGCCTGTCGCCCGCCGGGTTGTGGCACGTGGCGCGCGGAGCCTGGCAGTGGCACCGCCAGCGCACCGGGCTGCTGACGACCAACTTTGCCGAGGCCGGCGCCTTTGTGCGCAGCCGTGCGGAGCTGGTGCAGCCCGATCTGCAGCTGCACTTCGTGGTGGGCAAGTTGCTGGACCATGGGCGCCAGACCGTCTGGGGCCATGGTTTTTCCTGCCACCTGTGCCTGCTGCAGCCGCACAGCCGCGGCCAGGTGCGGCTGCGCAGTGCCGATCCGCTGACCCTGCCGGCCGTGGACCCGAACTTCCTGGGCGACGCCCGGGACCTGGCGCCCATGGTGCAAGGGGTGCGCAGCATGCGCCACATCCTGGCCCAGCCGGCGCTGGCGCGCCATGGCGCCAGGGAGCTGCCGGCCTCCGCGGCGGCGCAGACCGAGGCGCAGATCGCCGATTGGCTGCGGCAGACTGCCGACACGATCTACCACCCGGTCGGCACCTGCCGCATGGGCCCCGGCCCCCTGGACGTGGTCGACAGCCAACTGCGGGTGCACGGGGTGCAGGGGCTGCGGGTGGTGGACGCCTCCATCTTCCCTCGCATCACCAGTGGCAACACCAACGCCCCGACCATCATGGTGGCGGAGAAGGCGGCGCACCTGGTGCTGCACGCCGCGCAGCATGCCGCGGCGGTGGCCGGTCCGGCCAGCGTGGCGTAAGGCGCGGAGCGAGGGCCGGGCGTCAAGCCACGGGCGCCGGGAAGCGGGTGAAGCTTGATGCGAATCAAGGTGCGGAGGTTTGGATTTGGTGGTTGCGGTGGTTTTTCCGAGAATGGTTACTGGTAGCTACAGTTGTAACCATTAGGCCCCGAGATGAGCGAGACTTCACCGAACATACCGACCCGCCCAACCCATGGATCTTCCCCTGCCGAAGCCGCGCAGGCCCTGGATGACCAGGTGCGTGCCGCGCTGAGCGCCGGCACCATGGGCCTGTCCCCCGTGGCCCTGGGCCTGGCTGCCGCCGACTGGATGATGCACCTCGCCACGGCGCCGGGCAAACAGATGACGCTGGCCCACAAGGCGGTGCAACTGGCACAACAGGCTGCGCAAGCCAGCCTGCAGCCTGGCAGCGAAAGCGATGCCCGTTTCAAGGACGCCGCCTGGCAGCAATGGCCTTACCGGGCCGTCAAGGAACACTTCAAGGCGGCCGACAGCTGGTGGCGCGAGGCCGCGCAGGTCGAGGGCATGACGCGTCACCACAGCCATGTGGTCGAGTTCTTCACCCGGCAGTGGATGGATGCCCTGTCGCCGTCCAACTGGGCGGCCACCAACCCCGAGGTGCTGGTCAAGGCCAAGGCCACGCAGGGCGAGAGTCTGCGCCAGGGCGTGAAGCTGTTTGCCGAAGATGTGCAGGCCGCGCGCAAGGCCAAGGCCGACACTGCGGCCGACCAGCTGGAGCCGCTGGAATTCGCCGTCGGCCAGGATGTGGCGTGCACACCGGGCAAGGTGGTGTTCCGCAACCACCTGATCGAGTTGATCCAGTACAGCCCGCAGACCGACCAGGTGCTGCCCGAGCCGGTGCTGATCGTGCCCTCGTGCATCATGAAGTACTACATCCTGGACCTGTCGCCGCAGAACTCGATGGTGCGCTACCTGGTCAGCCAGGGCCATACGGTGTTCATCATCTCCTGGCGCAACCCGGACGCCTCCGACCGCGACCTGAAGATGCAGGACTACCTGAGCACCGGCGTGCTGGAGGCCATGGCGGCGGTGAAGTCGCGCACCGGCGCGGCCAGCATCCACACCGTGGGCTATTGCCTGGGCGGCACCTTCCTGGCGATTGCGGCCGCCACCCTGGGGCGCCTGCAGCGCAAGAAGACCCGCACGGCCAAGGAACAGGCCCTGGTGCCGGCCGATATGCCCCAGCTGAGCTCGGTCATCCTGCTGGCGGCGCAAACCGATTTTGCCGAGCCCGGGGAGCTGGGCGTGTTCATCGACGAGGACCAACTGGCCAACCTGCGCCAGCGCATGAACGAGCGTGGCTACCTGTCCGGCAAGCAGATGGGCGGCTCCTTCCAGTTCCTGGCCTCCAAGGACCTGGTGTGGTCGCGCAACACGCGGCGCTACCTGATGGGCGAGGACGATGCCAGCTTCGACCTGATGAGCTGGAATGCCGACCAGACCCGCCTGCCCGCGCGCATGCACAACGAGTACCTGACGTCGCTGTTCCTGAACAATGCGCTGGCATCGGGGCAGTACCGCTTTGCCGGGTCGACGGTGGCCCTGATGGACATCACGGCGCCGATGATGGTGGTGGGTACCACGCGCGACCATGTGTCGCCCTGGAAGTCGGTCTACAAGATCCACCTGCAGACCGACACGCACGTCACCTTCGTGCTGGCCGCCGGTGGGCACAACGCGGGCATCGTCTCCGAGCCTGGCCGGCCACGGCGCAGCTACCAGATCGCCAGTGTGGAAGAGGGCCATGGCTGGACCGATCCCGATGACTGGGCCGCGCGCACGCCGGTGGTCCAGGGCTCCTGGTGGGAGGCCATGGATGCCTGGATCAAGGCCCGCTCGGGCGCACCGATGAAGGCCCAGCCGATCCGGGCCGAGCACGTGGTGTGCGAAGCCCCGGGCGAGTACGTCATGGTGCGTTACGCCGACTGACGGCGGAGCGCATCCCCCCATACGGGCCTGGCCACCGTGTGCCAGGCCCCCGTTTTTCATAGCTACAGCGCCCAGGCGCACGAGAGGGAGAGAGGATGCAGAACAACGCAGCCCATGCATTCAGCGTGGCAGGTAAAAAAGGTCTGGTGCTGGGTGTGGCCAACGATCGCTCGATCGCCTGGGGGTGCACGGCGCAGGCCCGTGCCCAGGGCGCCGAGGTGGTGGCCTCGTGCCTGAACGACAAGGCCCGCAAGTGGGTGACGCCGCTGACCGACCCCATCGGTGTCGACCTGGTGAACTGCAACGTGGAAGAGCCCGGCCAGCTCGAAGCCCTGGTGGAGCACGCCGTGCGCAAGCTGGGCAAGCTGGACTTCGTGATCCACTCGATCGCCTGGGCCCCGCTGGACGATCTGCACGGCGATGTGGTGGACAGCTCGCGCGAAGGGTTTGCCCGGGCGATCAGCGTCTCCTGCCACTCGTTTGCAGAGCTGGCCAAGCTGTGCGCGCCGCACATGCCGGACGGCGGCAGCATGCTGTCGATGAGCTACCTGGGCTCCGGCGAGGCCGTGCCCAACTATGGGCTGATGGGGCCGGTCAAGGCCGCGCTGGAGTCCATGGTGCGCTACATGGCCATGGAGCTGGGGCCGAAGAACATCCGCGTGCATGCCGTCTCGCCCGGCCCGATCCTGACGCGTGCCGCCTCGGGCATCGCCGACTTCGATGGCCTGATGGCCTCGGCCCAGGCCAAGGCGCCGCTGCAGCGGCTGGTCACGCTGGAAGAGATTGCCCAGCTCAGCACCTTCCTGTGCTCGGATGCCGCCTCCGGCATGACGGGTCAGACCATCTATGTGGACGGCGGCGTCCACGCCGTGGACTGAAGATCACCCTGGATTTTTGGCTTTTGCAGAACTGCACCGGCGCCCCGGCGCCGGTCGACCGGAGAAACCCATGAACACCCAAGCCCCTGCGATGGAATGGATGGAAAACGTCACCTACGACGAACTCGAAGTCGGCCAGAGCGCCCGTTTGCTGCGCACCGTGACACTGGAGGACATCCAGGCCTTTGCGGCCGTGTCCGGGGACATCAACCCCGCCCACCTGAACGCCGAATATGCCGACGCCACCATGTTCCACGGCGTGATCGCGCATGGCATGCTGGGCGCGGCGCTGATCTCTGCCCTGTTCGGCACCCAGTTTCCCGGCCCCGGCACGATTTACCTGGGCCAGGAGCTGAAGTTCACCAAGCCGGTGCGCATCGGTGACACCTTGACCGTGGTGGCGACGGTGACCGAAAAGGACGACGAGAAAAAGCGCGTCAAGATGGACTGCCTGGTCACCAACCAGAAGGGCGAAGTGGTGCTCAAGGGCGAAGCCAAGCTGATGCCGCCGACGCAGAAGGTCAAGGTGCCCACGGTGCATGCGCCGCAGATCCAGCTGTTCGACCCGGAGGCCCGCCTCAAGGACTTGCTGGCGCGCGCAGAGCCGCTGCCGGCGGTGCGCTGCGCCGTGGTCCATCCCTGTGACGAAGGATCGCTGAGCGGTGCCATGGACGCGGCACGCCACGGCCTGATCGTGCCGGTGCTGATCGGCCCCGAAGGCCGCATCCGCCGCGCGGCGGAGCAGGCCGGCATCAACCTGGATGGCGTGGAAATCCACGCCGTGGAACACAGCCATGCCGCGGCCGAACTGGCGGCCAGCATGGCGGCCAGCCAGCAGGTGGAAATCCTGATGAAGGGCAGCCTGCACACGGACGAGCTGCTCAAGGCCGTGCTGGCGCAGCCGGCCCTGCGCACGGGCCGCCGCCTGTCGCACGTGTTCCGCTTCGATGTGCCGCTGTACAGCAAGCCCTTGCTGATCACGGACGCGGCCATCAACATCCGCCCCACGCTGCAGGAAAAGGCCGACATCATCCAGAACGCGATCGATTTCGCGCGCGTGCTGGGCACGGCCGTGCCCAAGGTGGCGATCCTGTCGGCCGTGGAAACCGTGACGCCCAGCATTCCCTCCACGCTGGACGCCGCGGCCCTGTGCAAGATGGCCGACCGTGGCCAGATCACGGCGGCGCAGCTCGACGGCCCGCTGGCCTTCGACAACGCCATCTCCATGGACGCGGTGCGCATCAAGGGGATCGCCTCCGAGGTGGCGGGGCAGGCCGATATCCTGGCCGTGCCCGACCTGGAAAGCGGCAACATGGTGGCCAAGCAGCTGGAGTACCTGGCCGGTGCCTCGGGATCCGGGCTGGTGCTCGGCGCCCGCGTGCCGATTGCCCTGACCAGCCGTGCCGACGGCCCGCAGGCCCGCGTGGCCTCGTGCGTGCTGGCGGTGCTGTCCGCCCACGACCGGCGCCAACAGCAGGCGGCCAACGCCTGGAAGCAGGGCTGACCCCAGCCAGGAGACACGCACATGGCCATTCTTGCGGTGAACGCCGGCTCCTCGTCCCTGAAGTTCTCCCTGCACCCGCTGCAGGAAGGGCAGGTGCAGCCCTATGTCCTGTCGGGCTGCATCCAGGGGCTGGAGCCCCAGGGGACGCCCCTCATGGACTGGGTATATCTAGGAAAAAAGCACTCTGAGCCGCTTGCAGTCAGCGCAGGCAGCTCTTCTTTTGAAAGTGCCTTGCAAAGCCTGCGGGCCTTGGTGCACCGCCTGGAGGCGGCACCGGACATCCAGGCCGTCTCGCACCGCGTGGTGCATGGCGGCGGCGTGTTCACGGGGCCGGTGCTGGTGACCGACGAGGTGCTGGCGCGGCTGGCGCGCTTCAACTCGCTGGCGCCTTTGCACCAGCCGCACAACCTGGAGGGCATCCGCCAGTTCCGGGCGGCGTTTCCCCAGCTGCCGCAGGTCGCGTGCTTCGACACGGCCTTCCACGCCAGCATGCCCGAGGTGGACTTTGCCTTCGCCCTGCCGCAAGCGCTGCAGGAGCAGGGCGTGCGCCGCTATGGTTTCCATGGGCTGTCCTACCAGTACATCATGTCGGTGCTGCAGACGCACACCATCCGCGGCCGCGGCCGGGTGGTGATGGCCCACTTGGGCAATGGTGCCAGCCTGTGCGCGGCCCTGGCCGGCAGCAGCGTGGCCACCACCATGGGCTTTTCGGCGCTGGATGGCCTGATGATGGGCACGCGCAGCGGCTCGCTCGATGCTGGGGTGCTGCTGTACCTGATGGAGCAGGGCTGGACCCATGCCCAGATCGAAAAGCTGCTCTACAAGCAAAGCGGGCTGCTGGGCGTGTCCGGCATTTCGGCCGACATGCGCAAGCTGCGGGCCGATGGCAGCGCCCCGGCGCAGCGCGCCATCGACCAGTTCACGCACCGGGTGATCCGCGAAACCGGCGCCCTGGTCGCTTGCCTGGGTGGGCTGGATGCCATCGCCTTCAGCGGCGGCATTGGCGAGAACGATGCCGTGCTGCGCGCCCAGGTGTGCGAGCGCCTGGGCTGGCTGGGCATCCGCATGGACGAGCAGCGCAACCAGGCCGCCAACGGCCAAGGGGCCTATGCCATCCATGCCCCGGACAGCGCCGTGGAGGTGTGGGTGGTGCCCACTGACGAGGGACGCATTGCCGCCAAGGAAGCGGCCGCGCTGCTGGCCGGGCAGCCTGTGGCAGCCCAGCGCCAGGCGCAGCACCCAGCGGCGTTGGCACAGGACTGAGCGTCGCCTTTCGCCGTGCTGCGTCGCGGCTTCAGGCGGGCGTTTGCGCCGGACTGAGGGCTGTGGGCGGTTGCGGCCGCTCCACCACCGTGCCGAACACCAGGCGCCGGCGGCCCTGGCTTTTGGCTTGGTACAAGGCGGTGTCGGCCCGCTGCAGCAGCTGATCCAGGTTTTGATCGCTGCCGGTCTGCAGGGCACAGCCCGCACTGATGTGCAGGGCAAAGCCCAACTCCTGCTGCGCGCGTTGCAGCAGCGCTGCGCTGAAGCGTTGGTAGAAGCTTTGCACGCCATCCGCATCGGCATGCAACAGCAAGCAGAACTCTTCGCCGCCCCAGCGCGATGCCATCTCGTTGGGGCGCATCTCGGCGTGCAAAACCTTGGCGACCAGCTGCAAGGCGTGGTCGCCAGTGGTATGCCCATACTGGTCGTTCACGTTCTTGAAGTGGTCGAGATCCAGCAACACCACCGCCAGCGGCAGATGCTGGCGCTGTGCCAGGGACTGCATGCGCGGTGCGGTTTGCAGCAGCGCATGGCGGTTGGCCAGGCCGGTCAACTGGTCGGTCAAGGCCATGTCACGCAATTTCTGGTTGGTCTCGTCGCGCCAGGCCACCAGCATGCTGACCAGCGCCAGGCTGCTGCACAGCTGGGCCAGGATGGCGAACAGGTAGTTGGCGGCGGAGTCGTGGGCGAATTCCCGCAGCCAGGGGGTGTAGTACGCCAGGTAGGCGCGTGCCAGCAGCCCCAGGCTCATCGTGGTGGCGCAGGCGGCCATCAGATAGCGCCAGCCGCGGGCCACCGGACGCAGGGGGTGCAGGCACATCCAGCCCAGGCAGGCGACGCTGGTGCCATGGTAGAGGCTGTACCACGCCAGCCGTGTCGGGATGTCGTGCAGCCACCAGGCAAAGCCCAGCGGTCCCAGGATGGCCAGTCCGATGACCAGCCAACGCAGGGGGCGTGGTCCCAGCCAGCACTGCAGGGCCTGGGCCATCTGCCATTGGGCGGCGGCGGCTGCACAGGTGGCGGACAGGCTGAGTACTGGGTCCCAGAAGGTGCCGCGGATGCGGCTGGCGGCCAGGATCAAGGACCAGCCCAGGGCTTGCAGGAGAAAGTAGCGCTGCACGTGCCGTGCTGCCGGGCTGACCGGGGAACCCATGGCCCAGGGCAGGGCCAGGCCGATGGCTGCCAGGTTGATGGCGATCAGGATGGCCATCGAAGCGAAGTCCAGCTGGGGCATGGGTGTGGGGCGCGGTTTTTACTGGAAGGCAACTTCGGCAAAGCTGCGCAGCTTGCGGCTGTGCAGGCGTTGCGTACCACCGTCGCGCAGCAGTTCCACGGCACGCATGCCGATGCGCAGGTGCTGGTCCACGCGCTCCCGGTAGAAGTGGTTGGCCATGCCCGGCAGCTTGATCTCGCCGTGCAGCGGTTTGTCGCTGACGCACAGCAGTGTGCCGTAGGGCACGCGAAAACGGAAGCCGTTGGCCGCAATTGTGGCCGACTCCATGTCCAGCGCCACGGCGCGGCTCTGGCTGAAGCGGCGCTGCGGCAGGTTGTCGGGCAGCAGCTCCCAGTTGCGGTTGTCGGTGCTGGCCACGGTGCCGGTGCGCATGATGCGCTTGAGGTCGTCGTCCGATACCTGGGCCACGTCAGCCACCGCCTGTTGCAGCGCCTGCTGGATCTCGGCCAGCGCCGGAATCGGTACCCACAGCGGGAGCTCCTCGTCCAGCACGTGGTCCTCGCGCACGTAGGCGTGGGCCAGCACATAGTCGCCCAGGCGCTGGCTGTTGCGCAGGCCCGCGCAGTGGCCCAGCATCATCCAGGCGTGCGGGCGCAGCACGGCGATGTGGTCGGTGATGGTCTTGGCGTTGGCCGGCCCGACGCCGATGTTGACCATGGTGATGCCGCTGCGGTCGGCGCGCACCAGGTGGTAGGCCGGCATCTGCGGCAGCCGGGGCGGGGGCGCGCCCAGCCTGTCCACATCCTCGGCGGGCAGGCCGGCGCGGCGGGTGACCACGTTGCCGGGCTCGATGAAGGCGATGTACTCGCTGTCCGGTCGGGCCATCTCGGCGTGGCCCAGGCGGATGAATTCGTCGATGTAGAACTGGTAGTTGGTGAACAGCACGAAGTTCTGGAACCACTCGGGCGCCGTGCCCGTGTAGTGGCGCAGCCGGTGCAGCGAATAGTCGATGCGCGGGGCGGTGAACAGCGACAGCGGCAGGGCCCCGCCGGGGCGCGGCTGCCAGGTGCCGTTGGCGATGCCGTCGTCCATGGCGGCCAGGTCCGGCAGGTCGAACACTTCGCGCATGTACTGGCGCCGTTGCGCGCTCAGGCTGCCTTCGACGTGGTCGTTGTCCGCGAACGAGAAGTGGATGGGGATCGGCTGGGTGCTGAGGCTGACCTCGAACTGCACGCCGTGGTTGCGCTCCAGCAGGCTCAGCTGCGTCAGCAGGTAGTGGCCGAACAGGTCGGGCCGGGTGATGGTGGTCTCATAGACCCCGGGATGGTCCAGGAAGCCGAAGGCCAGGCCCGATTCCGGCCGGCGCACGCTGTGGGCCTGGATGCGCAGCAGCGGGTACCAGGCCCGCACGGGCTGCGGGAAATCCTGGCCTTCCACGTAGGCCTGCATGGCCTTGCGCAGGTGGTCGATCTGTTGCTGGTAGAGCCGCTGCAACTGTGCCAGCGCATCCTGGGCGCGGGCAAAGACGGTGGGCTCGGACGCCAGAGTGAAATACGAAACAGGGGTGTGTGCCATGCCTCATTGTGGCGCACTCATTTGACAGCGGTGCTGCTGCCAGCGCAGCGCCTCCTCGGCCGCCATCGGGCGGGCCAGGTAATAGCCCTGGATCAGGTCGCAGTGCATGGCCTGCAGCATGTCCCACTGTTCCTTGGTCTCCACCCCTTCTGCCACCGTGCGCAGGTTCAGGCTGCGCCCCATCTGGATGATGGCCTGGATCAGGCTGACATCGTCGGCATCCTGGGGCGTGTCCTTGACGAAGGAGCGGTCGATCTTGATCTTGTCCAGCGGGTAGCGCTTGAGGTAGGCCAGCGAGGAGTAGCCGGTGCCAAAGTCGTCGATCGACAGGCGCACGCCCAACTGCCGCAGCGCCTGCAGCGTGTGCAGCACATGCTCGGACTGCTTCATCAGCGTGGTCTCGGTCAGCTCGATCTCCAGCCACTGCGGGTCGATGCCGGTGTCGGCCAGCACCAGTTGCACCTCCTCGACCAGGGTGCGCTGGTTGAATTCGGTGGCGGACATGTTCACCGCCACCACCACGGGCGGCAGGCCGGCATCGCGCCAGGCGCGCAGCTGCTTGCAGGCGGCGCGCATCACCCAGCGGTCCACCAGGGAGATCAGGCCCCGCGCCTCGGCAAAGCCGATGAACTCGGCCGGCAGCAGCAGGCCGCGTTGCGGGTGCTGCCAGCGCACCAGGGCCTCGAAGCCCTCCAGCCGGTTGGTGGCCAGGTTCCACAGCGGCTGGAAGTGCAGCACCAGCCCCTGGTCGTTGGCCACGGCCTCGCGCAGCAGGCGGTCCTGCACCAGCAGGCGGCTGGGGCGCACTTGCAGGTGGGCGTTGTAGTACTGCAGGTGGCCCTGGCCCAGGCTTTTGGCGGCCTCCATGGCGGCGCTGGCGTTGAGCATCAGCTCCTCGGCCGTGCTGCCGTCCTCGGGGTAGATGCTGACGCCGATCGAGGCCGGCAGGTTCACCGCCTCCTTGGGCAGCACATAGGGCTTGTTCAGCGCGAAACGCAGTTCACGCAGGATGCAGTCGGGCTGGCAGGCGGTCAGCGGCGAGGCCAGCACCACCACGTACTCGTCGGCGCCCAGCCGGGCGACGAGGTCGTCGGGGTGGACCTTGCTGCGCATGCGGCGCGCGGCATCGATCAGCAGCTTGTCCCCGGCGTCGTGGCCCAGCGAGTCGTTGACGTCCTTGAAGCGGTCCAGGTCCACGTAGAGCACGGCAATGTGCTGCTGCGTGCGCTCGGCCTGCAGCAGCACCTGGCGCAGCTGCTGCATCAGCCCCTGGCGGTTGGGCAGGCGGGTCAGCGGGTCGTGGTTGGCCAGGAAGTAGACCTCGGCCTCGGCGCGCTTGCGCTCGGTGATGTCGTTGAGCACCAGCATGCCGTAGGTGTCCCCATCCTCGGGCAGCAGGTGAACGGCGATTTCCACGTCCAGCTCCTGGCCGCCGTGGTGCAGCAGGCGGGTTTCGTGGGCGTGCTCCGTGCCCTGGTCGATCAGGCTTTGGGCTTCGGCGCGCAGCACGTGGGGCAGCAGGTGCAGTACCGGGCGGTCCAGCAACTGGTGCAGCGGGTAGCCGGTCAGGGCAATCGCGGCTGGGTTGGCGTCGAACACCCGGCCCTGGCGGAAGAAGATGATGGCCTCCCGCGTGGCGTGGGCGTAGCGCTGCAGCCGCGTGTCGCTGTCCTGCACCATCTGCAGGGCGTCGGTGTGCGACAGGTCCTGCAGCGGAATCACCACGATGGCGCGCACCACGCCCTGCTGCACGTCGGCCACCAGCTGGGTGGGCACGGCCTGCTGGCGGGCAAAACGCAGCGGGGTCTGCAGGCTGGTGCCGGGCTGCGGACTGTCGGCCAGGCGCTCCAGCTCGCACTTCCACTCGTTCCAGGTGCAGGGGGACAGATAGCTTTGCGGCGCCTTGTCCAGCAGCTCCTGGCTGGGCATCTCCAGCAGCCGGGCGTAGGTGGCGGTGGCCCAGATGCACCGCCCGCCCGGCCATTGCAGGTAGGCCATGGGCGTGCCGGTGGCCACGGCCACGGCGTGCAGCAGGTCGTGCGGCGGAACGAGGGGGGCACGTGGGGGCACGTTGCTCATGAGACAGATGGGCTTGAGAAGGGCGGTGGTGGCGAGCGGGCGCAAGGCCCGGCTTGCATGGACAATCACCATCATGCAGGAAGAGCCGTGGGTATACCCAAAGCCCGGTGACTGCGTTTTGCGTTACGGCAAGGCGCGCCGCCGATCGCTGCCGTTGGAACAGTTTGTGCCGGGTCTCCCGGACCAACGGCGGTGCCATTGAAAACCGCAGCTGTCTGCGCGCCCAGGGATTGGTTTCTGAATCGTTTTGGCCTGGATTGCCATGTAGGACGAGCGCAGGCAGCTATGAAATTGTGAGATTGGTGTGATCACTGTGTTGCAACGCGTGCGCGCCGCGCATGTCGAAATCGACGGTCAGGTGGTGGGGCGGATCGGCACGGGCCTGCTGGCCCTGGTGTGTGCCGAGCAGGGCGACACCGAGCAGGAGGCCGACAAGCTGCTGGCCAAGGTCCTGAAGCTGCGCATCTTCAGCGATGCCGAGGGCAAGATGAACCGCAGCGTGCAGGACGTGGGCGGTGGGCTGCTCATCGTCAGCCAGTTCACGCTGGCGGCCGATGCCAGCGGCGGCAACCGGCCCAGCTTCACGCAGGCGGCACGGCCCGAAGCGGGACGACGCCTGTACGAGCATGTGGTACAGCAGGCCCGTCGCCTGCACCCCGTGGTGCAGACCGGTGGGTTTGGCGCCGACATGCAGGTGCACCTGGTCAACGACGGGCCGGTGACGATTCCCCTGCGCATCGCTCCCCCTGCTGCGGCCTGAGCCTGGCACGCCGGCCAGGGCTCGATTACAATCTGGCCCTCTTTTCCTTCCGAGGAGCGTTGCAGCGTGCACCCGATGGGCGGTGCCGTGAGGCTCGGAAGGGCAGCAGACCGTGGTCACGCGGCCTCGCTCCTAGGCAACGACGCTCACCCACGCTTTCTGTGCGGTGAGGCCTCTGTCATCAGCCCCCAATCCCCAGAACGTGGTTTTTTCAAGTTGTTTTCCGCACCGGAGAAACCATGAGCAATACCCAAGACCGCGCAATCGCCGACATTTCCCTGGCCGACTGGGGCCGCAAGGAAATCAGGATTGCCGAAACCGAAATGCCCGGCCTGATGGCCATCCGCGAAGAGTTCGCTGCGGCCCAGCCCCTGAAGGGCGCGCGCATCACCGGCTCGCTGCACATGACCATCCAGACGGCCGTGCTGATTGAGACGCTGAAGGCCCTGGGCGCCGATGTGCGCTGGGCGTCGTGCAACATCTTCTCGACCCAGGACCACGCGGCCGCCGCGATCGCCGCCACCGGCACGCCCGTGTTCGCCATCAAGGGTGAATCGCTGGAAGACTACTGGGACTACACCCACCGCATCTTCGAATTCGGCGCCGCCGGCACCGAAGGCGAAGGCCCCAACATGATTCTGGACGATGGTGGCGATGCCACCATGCTGATGCACCTGGGTCAGAAGGCCGAGAAGGACCTGTCCGTGCTGGCCAACCCCGGCTCGGAAGAAGAGCGCATTGTGTTTGCCGCCATCAAGGCCAAGCTGGCCGTGGACCCCACCTGGTACACCCGCAAGTCGGCCCAGATTATCGGCGTGACCGAAGAGACCACCACCGGCGTGCACCGCCTGAACGAGATGAGCGCCAAGGGCACGCTGCTGTTCCGCGCCATCAACGTCAACGACTCGGTGACCAAGTCCAAGTTCGACAACCTGTACGGCTGCCGCGAATCCCTGGTGGACGGTATCAAGCGCGCCACCGACGTGATGATCGCCGGCAAGGTCGCCTGCGTGGCCGGCTACGGTGACGTGGGCAAGGGTTCGGCCCAGGCCCTGCGCGCGCTGTCGGCCCAAGTGTGGGTGACCGAGATCGACCCCATCAACGCCCTGCAGGCCGCCATGGAAGGCTACAAGGTCGTGACCATGGAGTACGCCGCCGACAAGGCCGACATATTCGTGACCACCACCGGCAACAAGGACATCATCCGCCACGAGCACATGGTCGCCATGAAGGACCAGGCCATCGTCTGCAACATCGGTCACTTCGACAACGAAATCGACGTCGCGTCGATCGAGCAGTACCAGTGGGAAGAAGTGAAGCCCCAGGTGGACCAGATCACCTTCCCTGACGGCAAGAAGATCACCCTGCTGGCCAAGGGCCGCCTGGTGAACCTGGGCTGCGCCACCGGCCACCCCAGCTTTGTGATGTCGTCCTCGTTCGCCAACCAGACCATCGCCCAGATCGAGCTGTTCACCAAGCCGGCCGAGTACCAAGCCGGCAAGGTCTACGTGCTGCCCAAGGTCCTGGACGAAAAGGTCGCGCGCCTGCACCTGAAGAAGGTCGGCGCCATGCTGACCGAGCTGACCGATGAGCAAGCCGCCTACATCGGTGTGAACAAGCAAGGCCCTTACAAGCCTGACACCTACCGCTACTGATCATGGCGGACCGGAGCCGCGGCAGGGGCCGTGGCTCTGCCCTGGGTAAACATCTAATTTTGATAGCTGCATGCGCAGACTGGATATGCGCTCAGGGCCTGTTTGAGTATTAAAGGAAAGACGCTATGCGCGCAGATGTATTTTTGGTGGACCACGGCCATGCCACCACCCGCTCCCAAGCGCAGCGCCTGATCGCTTCGGGCGTGGAATGGCGCCTGACGCCGCTGGCCCCGTGGAAGAAGGTCACCAAGAACGGTGACGACATTCCCGCGGGCGTCGAGCTGAAGCTGCTCGACAACGCCGAGGCCAAGTACATCTCGCGCGGTGGCCTGAAGCTCGAAGGCGCGCTGGAGGCCTCCGGCCTGAAGGTCGATGGCCTGCGCTGCCTGGACGTGGGCCAGAGCACCGGCGGCTTCACCGACTGCCTGCTGCAACGCGGCGCGGCCCAGGTGATCGGCGTGGACGTGGGCCACGGCCAGTTGCACGAGCGCCTGCGCGCCGATGTGCGCGTGGTCTGCGTGGAAGGCATGAACGCCCGCGCCATGACCGCCGAGGTGCTGGAAGACGCCTGCGAAGAGGTGATCTCCGAGCGCTGGGAAGAGGAAGAAGACAACGACACCCAGCCCAAGGCGCCCTATGCCTGGATGCGCAACGGTGGCCAGGTCGACGAGGACTACGACGACAGCAACGACGCCAAGGACAGCGACATCGAGGCCTTCAAGGCCGAGCGCGCGGCCAAGGCCAAGGCGCGCGAAGAGGGTACTGTGCCGACCGAGCGCCGCCGTAAGGCGGAATACGCCGAGGTGGACACCACGCCCCTGTTCGACTTCGTCACCGGCGATGTGTCCTTCATTTCGCTGACCCTGGTGCTGCCCGCCGTGGTGCGCTTGCTCAAGCCGCACGGCCAGCTGCTGATGCTGGTCAAGCCCCAGTTCGAGCTGCAGCCCGGCCAGATCGGCAAGGGCGGCATCGTGCGCGAGCCGGCCCACTTCCAGGAAGTGGAAGAGCGCGTGCACACCTGCCTGACCGAGCTGGGTCTGGAGGTCAAGGCCTGGATGGAATCCGCCATCGAAGGTGGCGACGGCAACCGTGAGTTCTTCATCCATGCGGTACAAGGCCAGACCATCAAGGGGCTGGGTGAGCCCCTGCCCGATCAGCCCGCGGCGCCGGCGGCCAAGCGCGTGTCGCGCACGGTGCTGCGCGAGCTCAAGCGCATCGACGTGATCGACGACGAGGAAGACGGCTACAACGTCCCCGGCCCGGCCCGGCCCAAGCGCAAGAACACCAAGAAATACTGACGGTGGAACCCGGGGTGCCCGCAGGACTGCAGGCCCCTGGCCGTGACCCCAGACCGCCAACAGCCTGCCGGGAGGGCAGGCGAGGAGAGATGAACGTGGCAAACGCAAACCCCAGCAGCTTCCCCATCAGCTTCGAGTTTTTTCCCACCAAGACGCCCGAAGGCGCGGCCAAGCACGTGCAGGTGCGCCAGGACCTGTACGCGCGCAAGCCCGAGTTCTGCTCGGTGACCTATGGCGCGGGCGGCTCCACGCAGGCCGGCACCTTCAGCATGGTGCGCGACATCCAGGCCGAAGGCATGCAGGCGGCTTCGCACTTTTCCTGCATCGGTGCGACCAGCGACAAGGTGCGCGCGGAGCTGCAGCAGCTCCAGGACATGGGCGTGCGGCGCATCGTGGCGCTGCGCGGCGACCTGCCCAGCGGCTATGGCCTGGGCGGTGAATTCCACTACGCCAGCGATCTGGTGGCCTTCATCCGCCGCGAGTTCGGCGACTGGTTCCACATCGAGGTGGCGGCCTACCCCGAGACCCACCCCCAGGCCCGCTCGCCCGAGGCGGACCTGAAAGCTTTTGCTACAAAAATCCAGGCCGGCGCCAGCTCCGGAATCACCCAATATTTCTACAATGCGGACGCTTATTTTCGTTTTGTCGAGGGGATTCAAGCACTTGGCGTGTCGGCTCCGGTGGTTCCGGGTATCATGCCGATCACCAATTCCTCCCAACTCATGCGCTTTTCCGACGCGACAGGCGCTGAGATTCCCCGCTGGATCCGCCTGCGCCTGCAGGCCTACGGGGACGACGTGACCTCCATCCGGGCCTTCGGTCTGGACGTGGTCACTCGCTTGTGCGAGCAGCTGCGCGACCAAGGCGCACCCGGCTTGCACTTTTATACGATGAACCAGAGCGCTGCCACTTTGGAGCTGTGTGACCGTTTGGGCCTGTAAACCGGCTTGTGCGTGACCCTGACCCTGTGGTGCGGCTTTTTGAGCGCTCACCGTGAGAAGGGTTAGACCATGTCCGCACTTGCGTGCCAGCCTGCTGCCACCGCCAATGTGTATCTGAAGTTTTCGCTGCGCCGCAGCGCCTGGCCTGCGGCTTCCGCCCTGCTGGTCACGCTGCTCAGCGCCTGCGCACCGCTGCCCCCGGCGACCGAGACGGTCGCGGTCAGTGCCCCTTCCGCCACCAGCACCGCACCGCGCGCCAGCGGCCGCACCGGCTCTGAAGCCCTGGCCCGTATGGCGCCCCCTGCGCTGCGTCCCGACCGCCTGGGTGATCCCGCCAAGGCCGTGCAGCAAAGCCTGTACGACCTGGAGCTGCCCGAGGTGGATCAGCAGGGCATTGCCTCCTGGTACGGCCCGGGCTTCCATGGTCGTAAGACGGCCAACGGCGAGCGCTTCAACCAGTACGAGCTGACCGCGGCCCACCCCACCTACGAATTCGGCACCCAGCTGTGCGTGCGCAGCAAGAGCACCGGCCAGGCCGTGGTGGTGCGCGTGAACGACCGGGGTCCGTTTGCCAAGAACCGCGTGATCGACCTGAGCAAGGCTGCGGCCGAGGAAATCGGCATGCTGGGCAAGGGTGTGAAGACTGTGGAAATCTACAAGCTGGACGACGGCCAGGACAGCTGCCCCGAGGCACTGCTGGCGGCCAACAACTGAACGGGATCTCCGGCGCGGCCAGCGTGCCGCCGGGTATCGGTGAAAAAAAGGAGCTGTCAGCGCTTGTCGTTCGTGGATTTCGAGAGCTTTAAGCCCTGGAATCCTTGAAAAGACAGCGCTGACAGCTCCTTTTTTATGTGGCGTTGTGACGTGCCGTGCAGGCGGTCCGCGATGAATCTGCGCGTTTATCGCGCTTGCCGTGCGACGTGCCCGGTCAGGCCATGGCCCTGCTGCGGTGCGGCCTGGGGCGCATCCCCGGGGCTTTGCCGCGCCTGGGCGTGTTTACTCGCCGTATTCCAGGGTGTGCGTGGCGTTCTTGTCCTGGGCCAGCAGTTGCTGCATCTGCGGCAGGGCTTCCTTGAGCGCCGCGCGCAGCGTGAACGGCGGGTTGATCAGGAACATGCCGCTGGCGGGCAGGCCGGGGCGCTTGGCCTCGGTGGTGTTGCCCCAGTCGTTCACCTCGCTGCGCAGCTTGCTGCCCTTGACCGTGAGCGTGGCGTGCAGCCAGCCCTTGCCGGCCTTGGTGGCGATGGTCTTCAGGCGCTTGGGCAGGTCGTGCGCATCCTGGCGCGGGATGATGGGGTACCAGACCGCGTAGGTGCCGGTGGCAAAGCGCACCAGCGCGTCTTCGATCATGCTGATCACGCGGCCGTAGTCGGTCTTCATCTCGTAGCTGGGGTCGCACAGCAGAAAGCCGCGGCGCGAGGGCGGGGGCAGGAAGCGCTTGACGCCGTTGAAGCCGTCCTCCATCAGGATCTCCACCTGCTTGCCGCTGTCCAGTTGCGCCATGTTGCCGTCCAGCGCGCGCCAGTCAGTGGGGTGCAGCTCAAACAGGCGCAGCTTGTCCTGCGGGCGCAGCAGGCTGTGGGTGATGAAGGGCGAGCCGGGGTAGGTCTTCACGCCCTTGCCCTGGTTCACGCTGCGCACGGTCTGTACATAGGCGCGCAGGGCCGGTGCCAGCTGAGCTTCGGGCACGTCGATCAGGCGGGCGATGCCGTCCTTGGCCTCGCCGCTGGTGCTGGCGAAGTCGCCGTCCAGGCGGTACAGGCCGGCGCCGGCGTGCGTGTCGATCACGCTGATGGCCGTGTCCTTCTGGGTCATGTGTTGCAGGGCGGCGATCAGGACGGTGTGCTTGAGGACGTCGGCGTGGTTGCCGGCGTGAAAGCCGTGGCGGTAGCTGAACATAGGTCGTAATTCTTTTCTTGGCAGTGCGGCAGCCGGGCTGCAGCGGGGCAGGCGGCCCGGGGCCGCAGGGATGGGGTCCAGTGTCCTGGGATTCGTGCGCGTGTGCCTAAATCCACATGCCGACAAAGGTGCATGGCCGTATTGGACGCTATTTTGTATAATGGCGGGCTTCGCAGCGATTTTATGGGTCCCGCGGCGAAGTGTTTGGGAGCGATCCCAGGCAGTCCCCGCCTAAGAGGCTTCCTGCTCCAGCGATGGAGTCAAGAAGAAGCACCGACCGCGGAAAAGGATCCGCCAAACCCTCTAGAAAGAGAAATCTCATGTCTACATTCAGCGCAAAGCCCGCTGAGGTGCAACACGAGTGGTTTGTGATTGACGCCACCGACAAGGTGCTCGGACGTGTCGCCAGCGAAGTGGCACTCCGTCTGCGCGGCAAGCACAAGGCCATCTACACACCTCACGTTGACACCGGCGACTACATCGTCATCATCAACGCCTCCAAGCTCAAGGTCACTGGCACCAAGAACCTGGACAAGGTGTACTACCGTCACTCCGGTTTCCCCGGCGGCATCACTGCCACCAACTTCCGCGACCTGCAGGCTAAGTTCCCTGGCCGCGCTCTGGAAAAGGCCGTCAAGGGCATGCTGCCCAAGGGTCCCCTGGGCTACGCCATGATCAAGAAGCTGAAGGTGTACGGCGGTGCTGAGCACCCCCATACCGCACAGCAGCCTAAGGCTCTGGAAATCTAAGGAGACCTCAATGATTGGTGATTGGAACAACGGTACCGGCCGTCGCAAGTCTAGCGTCGCTCGTGTATTCCTGAAGAAGGGCTCCGGCAAGATCACTGTGAATGGCAAAGACATTCAACAGTACTTCGGCCGCGAAACCTCCATCATGATCGCTAAGCAGCCTCTGGTGCTGACTGGTAACGTCGAAGCTTTCGACATCCAGATCAACGTCCATGGCGGCGGCGAATCTGGTCAGGCTGGCGCTGCCCGCCACGGCATCACACGTGCCCTGATCGACTATGACGCGGCCCTGAAGCCTGCACTGAGCCAAGCCGGCTTCGTGACTCGCGACGCCCGTGAAGTCGAGCGTAAGAAGGTCGGTCTGCGTGGTGCACGTCGCGCCAAGCAGTTCTCGAAGCGTTAATTCGTTTCAGACCTCGGCAGGCTGTTCTTCGGAGCGGCCTTGCCACAAAAAAGCCGCTGGGCCTTCGGGTCAGGCGGCTTTTTTGTGGGATGACGTCCCGTGGCCCGCTGGCTCCAGCGGACCCGGGCAATGCCCCCACTGCCACTGCCGTCAAACGCGCTGGGGACCGAATTCCCGAGCGGATTGCAGTACCATTCGAGCCGATTTCAGAGAACACTCGGAGTATCCCCATGAGCGCCGTTGCCGAACAACAAGTCACAGACATGCCTGATCCCATCGTTTTCACCGACAGCGCGGCTGCCAAGGTGGCGGATCTGATCGCGGAAGAAGGCAATCCCGATCTGAAGCTGCGTGTCTTCGTGCAGGGCGGCGGCTGCTCGGGCTTCCAGTACGGCTTCACGTTCGACGAGATCACCAACGACGACGACACCACCATGACCAAGAATGGCGTGTCGCTGCTGATCGACGCCATGAGCTACCAGTACCTGATCGGTGCCGAGATCGACTACAAGGAAGACCTGCAGGGCGCGCAGTTCGTGATCAAGAACCCCAACGCCAGCACCACCTGCGGCTGCGGTTCCAGCTTCTCGGTCTGATCCCGAGGTGGCGGATCTGCAGGATTCGCCCTCTCCCTCCAAGAAGCCGCTGCCTCCAGCGGCTTTTTTGTATTCAAATTGGGGTTTTACCCTGATCCAGCCTGCGCAGTCAGCTCATCTTTTTATCCATGAACGCAGTCCCCCCCACTTCTTCCATGGCCAGTGAACGCCTGTTGTGGCTGGTCGCGGTCGGCTTTTTCATGCAGACGCTGGATGCCACCATCCTGAACACGGCCCTGCCCAGCATGGCCGCATCGCTGGGGGAAAGTCCGCTGCAGATGCAGTCGGTGATCGTGGCGTATGCCCTGACCACGGCCATGCTGATCCCGGCTACGGGCTGGGTGGCGGACCGGTTCGGCACGCGCCGCATCTACACCGCCGCCATGGCCTTGTTCGTGCTGGGCTCGGTGCTGTGCGCGCTGGCGCCGTCGCTGCAGTTCCTGGTGGGCGCGCGCGTGGTGCAGGGGGTGGGCGGTGCCATGATGCTGCCGGTCGGGCGGCTGGCGGTGCTGCGGGCCTATCCGCGCGATGCCTTCATCCGTGCCATGAGCTTCATCGCCATCCCGGGGCAGGTGGGGCCGCTGCTGGGCCCCGCCCTGGGGGGGCTGGCTGGTGGAATATGCCTCCTGGCACTGGATTTTCTGGATCAATGTGCCCGTCGGGGTGGTCGGCATCTGGGCGGCCTGGCGCTGGATGCCCAAGTCGGATGCACAGCCGCCACGGCCGTTTGATGGGGTGGGCTTCAGCCTGCTGGCCACAGGCATGGTCGGGGTGTCGCTGGCCCTGGATGTCTTGTCGGGCATCGGCATGGGGCGGGCCCTGGTGACGGTGTTGCTGGTCTTCGGCATGGCCAGCCTGGCGGCCTACTGGTTGCATGCGCTGCGCACGCCCACGCCACTGTTTGCACCGGCGCTGTTTCAGGTGCGCTCGTTGCGCGTCGGCCTGATGGGCAATCTGTTCGCACGCCTGGGCAGTGGCGCGGCGCCATTCCTGGTGCCGCTGATGCTGCAGGTGGGGCTGGGTCTGTCACCGTTCCATGCCGGCAGCATGATGCTGGCCATGGTCATCGGCAGCATGCTGGTCAAGCGCATGGCCGTGCGCACGGTGCTGCGCTATGGCTACAAGCGTGTGCTGCAGGTGAACTCGGTGCTGCTGGGGCTGATGATTGCCTGCCTGGGATGGATACACCCGGGGCAGCCGATGTGGTTGATCCTGCTGCAGCTGTTCATCTTCGGTGGTATCAACTCCATGCAGTTCTCGGCCATGAACTCGGTCACGCTCAAGGACATGACCGGCGAGTCCGCCAGCAGCGGCAACAGCCTGCTGTCCATGGTGCAGATGCTGGCCATGAGCATGGGCGTGGCCGTGGCGGGGGCGGTGCTGGCCAGCTATGCCGACCTGTGGCAGGCCCGCGAGGGCTACAAGCTGCTGGCCTTGCAGGCCACCTTCGTCACGGTGGGGGTGATGACGCTGGCGGCCACGCTGGTCTTCAGCCAGCTGGATGCGGACGAGCGCATCACGCCCACGCCCGACCGCCCCGAGGGCTGAGACGGTCCCGCACCCGCGCGTGCCGCTCAGGCGGGGTAGATCGCGCCCAGAATCCGGGGCCCCTTGGCGCCGGTGACCGTCGGCAGGTTGCCCGGCAAACCGTGCAGGCACTGGCGTGCCAGCCAGGCGAAGGCCGCGGCCTCCACCTGCAGCGGCGGCAGTCCCTGTGCGGCGGTGCTGGTGACGGTGTACGCCGGCAGTAGGGCCTGCAGCTGGCACATCAGCTCGGTATTCAATGCGCCGCCCCCGCAGACCAGCAAGCGACCACTGTCACCCGCATGCCGTTGCACCGCGTCGGCACAGCTGTGGGCGGTCAGTGCGGTCAAGGTGGTCTGGACATCCTGGGCCGGGATCGTGGCTGCCACGCGCTGGAGTTGCGCCTGCAGCCAGTGCGGGTTGAACAGGTCGCGTCCGGTGCTCTTGGGGGGCGGTTGCTGCAGAAAGGGTTCTGCCAGCAGCTGCTGCAGCAAGGCCGGGTGCACTTGGCCGCCGGCAGCCCAGCGGCCCTGGTCGTCGTAGGCTGCGCCCGTGTGCTGCAGGCACCACCAGTCCATCAGCGCGTTGCCGGGGCCGCAGTCAAAACCAAGGATGACCGCATCGGCCTGGGTGCTGGGCGGCAGGATGCTGAGGTTGGCAATCCCGCCGATGTTGAGCACCGCCGTGGTGGTCTGCGCATCGGCGAAGACGCCCTGGTGAAAGGCGGGGACCAGGGGCGCACCCTGGCCGGCGGCCGCCACATCGCGGCTGCGCAGGTCGGCGACCACGGTGATCCCCGTGGCTTCGGCCAGCAGCGCCGGGTTTTGCAGCTGCAGGGTGTAGCCCGTGCCGTCGTGCAGCTGTGGCTGGTGGCGCACGGTCTGCCCGTGGGCGCCAATCGCCCGTACCGCACTCGGGGGCAGGTCGGCCTGCTGCAACAGCTGCCGCACCACCGCGGCATAGGCGCGACTGATAGCGTTGCCGGCCAGGGCCGCGCGGTGCAATTCGTTGACGCCGTCGGGGCTGTTCAAGGCCAGCAGCTCCTGGCGCAAGGGGGTGGGGAAGGGTTGGCAGGCGTAGGCCAGGACCTGCGATGGCTGGTCTGCCTGCCAGCGTACCAGCACGCCATCCACGCCGTCGAGGGAGGTGCCTGACATCAGGCCAATAAAGTGTTCAGGCATCGTCACAAGCTGCATCCGGGAAAAGAAAAGGGCCTCACGCTGGAGGCCCTGGGGAGTCACTGCGCGCAGCGGCTTATTGTGCGCTGGCTTGACGGATCTGCTCGGCAGAAGCCAGTTGCATGTGCATGAATTCGGCGTGCTGCTTGAACTGCTGGCGCACCTTGGCGGAAATCTCGTTCGCTTCGCTCTTGGCGATCACGGTCTGGGGATCCTGGTGGACGCCGTTGACACGGAACTCGAAGTGCAGGTGCGGACCGGTGGCCCAGCCTGTCGCGCCCACGGCGCCAATCGACTGGCCTTGTTCCACGGGCTGCCCCTTCTTGACGTCAATACGGCTCAGGTGGGCGTAGACGGTGACATGGCTGCTGTTGCTGTGCTTGATGAACACCACATTGCCAAAACCGTTTTGCCAGCCCGCAAACTCAACCACGCCGTCGCCCACGGTACGCACCTTGGTGCCGGTGGCGGCGGCAAAGTCCGTGCCCAGGTGCTTGCGCCAGGTGTTGTGGATGGGGTGCATGCGCATGGCAAAGCCGCTGCTGACGCGCGAGAACTCCACGGGGGAGCTCAGGTAGGCGCGGCGCAAGCTGGAGCCGTCCATGGCGTAGTAGGAGCCACGCTTGCCGGGCTCCTGGAACCACATGGCCTGGTACAGCTTGTCGCGGTTGTGGAATTCTGCGGCCAGCACGCGGCCCGAGCGCAGGAATTCGCCGTCGGCTTCCAGGGTTTCGTAGATGACGGAGAAGCGGTCACCTTTGTGCAGGCGGTGGAAATTGACCTCTTCAAAGATGTCGGCGATCTGCACGGCCACGGCATCGGGCAGGCCGGCGGCATCGGTCGCGGCGAACAGGCTGCTGTGGATGGTGCCGCCCGCCAAGCGGGTGCTGGTGGTCAGCGGTGCGCTGGACACGGTGGCGCTGAACTTGCCGTTGGCATCGCGCTCCAGCACCAGGCGCTCGAAGTTCTGGCTGGTTTCGTCCTGGATCCAGCGCACGTTCAGCTTGCGCAACTGGTGGTCGTTGCTGGCTTCGGCGGAGACCAGGCGGCCATTGCGGCTGAACAGGTGCTGGCGGGCCAGCTCGTTGCTGCGCAGGAAGGCGGAGGCGCCCGGATCGGCAATGCCCAGGCGCTGCAGCAACGACTCGGCGGTGTCGCTGGCGCGGGTGTAGTCGGTGCGATAGAGCGAGAAATCGTTGAGGTCCGTCAGGTCCGCCAACGTACTGCCTTCCACCAACGAGGGGACGGTCTGCGTGAGTGTGCGAACCGGCAGTTCAGCGGGATCTGGACCTAGCGAGGCCACAGCAAACGCGCCGCCGCCTGCGCTGAGCATGAGGGCGGCGATGGCTGCGGTGAGTCGCTTGGGGTGTCGCTGAATGGACCGGGCCAGCTGTGCAAGCAAAGCACTGCCGGCAGAAACTAGGCTGTTATTCAAAACATGGTTCCCGGAAGTGGCGCGTACCCTGAGAAGACAAACGACCATGTGAGTGACGGGATACGCTTTCTGTCAGCATAGTTGCCATTGCGCTGTATGCCAATGGCCGGCCGACTAGAATTCGTCACTGCAATCGAGCCCGAAGTATAGCGGGGGCAATACCCCCCGTGCTGGAAAAAACCCTTATGAATCAAAATGCTGTTACAACATACCCGGTCACCGAGGCTGTAAGACAAGCGCTTGAAGTCACGTTGCGTGGTGTGGATGAGCTGCTGCCCCAGGAGGAATGGGCGCAGAAACTGGCGCGTTCGGAGGCCACGGGCGTGCCTTTGCGCATCAAGTTGGGGCTGGATCCTACGGCGCCGGACATTCATCTGGGGCATACGGTGGTGCTGAACAAGATGCGCCAGCTGCAAGATCTGGGCCACCAGGTGATCTTTCTGATCGGCGACTTCACCACGCTGATCGGCGACCCCTCGGGCCGCAACTCCACCCGCCCGCCGCTGACGGCCGAGCAGATCAAGGTGAACGCCGAGACCTATTACACCCAGGCCGCCAAGGTGCTGGACCCGGCCAAGACCGAGGTGCGCTACAACAGCGAATGGTGCGACCAGCTGGGCGCGCGCGGCATGATCCAGCTGTCGGCCAAGTACACCGTGGCCCGCATGATGGAGCGCAACGACTTCCACACGCGCTTCACCGAAGGCAGCTCCATCAGCCTGCACGAGTTCCTGTACCCGCTGCTGCAAGGCTATGACTCGGTGGCGCTGCAGGCCGACCTGGAACTGGGCGGTACGGACCAGAAGTTCAACCTGATGATGGGGCGCCATCTGCAGGCCGAATATGGCCAGCCACAACAGTGTGTGCTCACCATGCCGCTGCTGGTGGGCCTGGACGGCGTGCACAAGATGTCCAAGTCCAAGAACAACTACATCGGTATCACCGAGGACGCCAACACCATGTTCGCCAAGGTGCTGTCGATCTCGGACGACCTGATGTGGGACTGGTACACCTTGCTGTCCTTCCAGAGCCTGGAGCACATCGCCCAGTTGAAGGCCGAGATTGCCGCCGGCGGCAACCCCAAGCACGCCAAGGTGGCCCTGGCCAAGGAAATCACCACGCGCTTCCACAGCGCGGCGGCGGCCGAGGCGGCCGAGCAGGATTTCATCAACCGCTCCAAGGGCGGTATCCCCGACGACATCCCCGAGCTGAGCCTGTCCGGCGCGCCCCTGGGCATCGGCGCTTTGCTGAAGCAGGCCAATCTGGCGCCCTCGACCAGCGAAGCCAACCGCCTGATCGATGGCGGCGGCGTGCGCGTGGATGGCAACGTGGTCAGTGACCGCGGCCTGAAGCTGGACGCCGGCACCTTCGTGGTGCAGGTGGGCAAGCGCAAGTTCGCGCGGGTGACGCTGGCGTGATGTGCGGGGCGCCCTGGGTGCCCCGGGTGTGCGGCCCAAGGCGGTATCTGGAAGCAGGTGCCGCCTTGTTTTTTTCAAAACCAGGAGCGGTTGGCGCTGGCTGAAAAAGGTGTTCAAGGTCTTTAGCCTTGGAAAGCGCCATTCAGCAAGCGCTGGGTGCTTCGCTGGTGATAGCGCCCGGCGCACCGGCCTCGGCGATGGCCGCCTGCAAAAAGGGCACGTAGGCGCGGTCCTCCTGCAGGATGTGGTGCAGCAGCCAGTGCTTGAGAAAGGCCATGGCCTCCAGGTCCACCTCTTCCCCGGCCTCGAAACGCAGCAGCCAGTTCATGGCCTGGGTGGTGAACTGGCCATGCTCGGCCGTGTGCGCCGTCGCCTGCGGGTAGCCGTAGCGCTGGAACATGACCTCTTCCTCGATGAAGTGGTTGTGCGTGTACTCGACCAGGCCCTCCAGCACCTCGCCGACCACCGCGCGGTCCGGGATGGGGTTGTCGAGTTCGTCGTGCAAGGCATTGATCAGCGCCACCAGGTGCTGGTGCTGGGCGTCAACATGGGGGATGCCCAGCATCAAGTCGCTGGGCCACGGCATGAAGGTCATGGGCTCTCCAAATCGGTGAAACATGGGGTGGGGTGGCCCTGCGGCGCACAACGCCTGCCCAGGATGCATAAAGTGCCGGCGCCTTCCAATGGGGGCAGGGCCCTGGCGCAGCGTCTGTCTGACGGACATCAAACGCCGGGCGGCGCGGTGTGGGCTGCGTCCCACGGCACGGTCGCGGTGGCCATGCCGATCACGCCCGGCGCGGCGGCCGGGCGCGTGATAATCGAAGACCATCGCCAGCGTTGGCTGGTTTCACTGTGAGTTGATTGCGTCCCATGTCCCTGAATGCACTCCCCCTGGATATCGTCGTCATGGCTGCCGGCAAAGGCACCCGCATGAAAAGCCGCACCCCCAAGGTGCTGCAAAAGCTGGCGGGGCGGGCCTTGCTGCAGCACGTGCTGGACACGGCGCAGCAGTTGCAGGCGCGCTCGGCCGTGGTGGTGACGGGCCATGGTGCTGCAGAAGTGGAAGCAGTCATCACCGACGCAGCGCGGGCTGACAGTCATTTGGACCTGAAGTTCGTGCGCCAGGAACCCCAGTTGGGCACGGGCCACGCCGTGCAGCAGGCCGTGCCGGTGCTGGCGCGCGACGGCATGGTCGTCATCCTGTCGGGCGACGTGCCGCTGACCCAGGCCGACACACTGGCCGCGCTGGTCGACGCCGCTGCGGGCCAACGCATGGCGCTGCTGACCGTGTCGCTGGACAATCCCACGGGCTATGGCCGCATCGTGCGCAATGACGCCGGCACGGTGCAGCGCATCGTGGAGCAAAAGGACGCCAGCGAGGCCGAGCGCGCCATCACCGAGGTCTACAGCGGCATCATGGCCGTGCCGGCCCAGCGCCTGGCGCAGTGGCTGTGCCAGCTGAACAACCACAACGCCCAGGCCGAGTACTATCTGACCGACATCGTCGCCATGGCCGTGGCCGACGGGGTGGAAGTGGTGGCACACCGCATCACCGACGCGGTGCAGGTCGCCGGCGTGAACAGCCCCTTGCAACTGGCCGAGCTGGAGCGTGCCCACCAGCTGCGCGCAGCCCATGCCCTGATGGAGCAGGGCGTGCGCCTGGCCGACCCGGCGCGTTTGGACCTGCGCGACGACGTGCGCGGCACGCCGGCGCAGCTGCGCTGCGGCCAGGATGTGGAGATCGACGTGGGCTGCATCTTCACCGGACGGGTGGAGGTGGGCGAGGGCGTGCGCATCGGCGCCTACTGCCACATCAGCAATGCCCAGATCGCCGCCGGTGCGGTGATCCACCCCTTTACCCACATCGACGGCGAGAAGCTGGGCGCCCGCGTGGGCGAGGGGGCGCTGGTCGGCCCGTTTGCCCGCCTGCGCCCCGGCGCCGAGCTGGGCCGCGAGGTGCACATCGGCAACTTCGTCGAGGTCAAGAACTCGACCCTGGCCGATGGCGCCAAGGCCAACCACCTGGCCTACCTGGGCGATGCCACGGTGGGCGAGCGCGTGAACTACGGCGCCGGCAGCATCACCGCCAACTACGACGGCGTCAACAAGCACCGCACCGTGATCGAGGCCGACGTGCACGTGGGCAGCAACTGCGTGCTGGTGGCGCCGGTGACCCTGGGGGCGGGCGGCACCGTGGGTGGTGGCTCGACCATCACCAAGAACACCCCGCCCGGCACCCTGAATGTGGCGCGAGGCAAGCAGGTGTCGATCGCTAATTGGCAGCGCCCCACCAAGCAACCCAAGGCCTGAGGCGCCATGCACCCCGTGTTGCCGTCGACCCTGGAGGAGGCCCAGGCCGTGATTGCGCGCCAGCAGCAAGAGCTGGCGCAGTTGCAGGGTGCGCACGAGGCCTGGATGCGTGCCGTGGCGCACGATCTGCGCGCGCCGCTGCGGCATGTGCTGTCCTTCGCCCCGCTGCTGCGCGAATCGGTGGAGGAACTGGCGGCGGCTGCGCCCCAGGCCGCCGACGCCGTGGCCGATGCGCGCGAGTTCACCACCACCATGGAGCAGTCGGCGCGCAAGATGTCGGCCATGCTGGACGGCCTGGCCCAGGTCTCGCACGCGGCGCGGGCGCCCTTGGTCCTGGGCCTGATCGACTGGGGGGTGGTGGCCCGGCATGCGGCGCAGCGCTGGCAGGCCACGCACCCGCAGGTGCAGTGGACGCTGCCCGAGGCCCCGGTGCCCGTGATGGCCGATGCCGCCGCGCTGCAGGCCCTGACCGAGGCGGTGCTGCACAACGCGGTCAAGTTTTCGGCCCGCCAGGCGCAGCCCGTGGTCCGTCTCAGCGCCCAGCCCCTGGACGATGGCTGGTGGCGCCTGCAGGTGCAGGACCAGGGTGTGGGCTTTGACCGCCAGCGTGCCCAGCACCTGGGGGAGCTGTTCCAGCGCATGCACCGGGACGCGGAATTTCCCGGGGTCGGCTGTGGTCTGGCCCTGGTGCAGACCGTGGCGCAGCGCCATGGGGCGCGGCTGGCCATCGAGGCCCAGCCGCAGGCCGGCTGCACCGTGTGCATCGATTGGCCGGGTGCCCTCTGAATCTGTGTCAAAAGTGGCTGTGACGCGCTTGCAGCCTGCGTGGGCAGCTATTGGTTTTACTGCGCCAGCGGCGGCAGGTGCGGGCTGAACTTGGCCCGCCGGGTGGCAAAGAAGCTCTTCACGTTGCGCACATTGCTCTGGGCGGTGAACAGCCGCTGCGACAGCGCCAGGTAGGCTGGCATGTCGCGGCAGGCGACGACCAGCACGAAATCAGGTCCGGGCGAGACGCGCCAGCACTGCTGCACCCCGTCCTCGGCCACGGCCAGGGCCTCGAAGGCCTGCAGCGCTTCGGCGTGCTGGCGCTCCAGCGTCACCTCGATCAGGGCCTGCAGCCCGTGGCCGACCAGCGGGGCCAGCACCTCAGGGCGCACGATGGCGACCTGGCGCTCGATCAGCCCCAGCGCATGCAGGCGGCGCACCCGGCGCAGGCAGGTCGGGGGTGAGATGTGCAGCAGCTCGGCCAGGCGCAGATTGCTTTGCCCCGCGTCGCGCTGCAGCAGGTCCAGCAACTGCAGATCGGTCAGGTCCAGGCTGCCATCAGGTGTTTGAATTTCATATTTCATTGGAAATTGGAATTAAATTTCTTGAATGATTTTTGATGAAATTTAATTTCTGAAACTGTGAAAAATAGATCATAAGTTTTATGGCGATGCTTTTAGCATCGCCCCACCTTCCAACCCTTTCGGAGTTCCGCCTATGTGTGGCATCGTCGGCGCCGTTTCTACGCGCAACATCGTTCCTCTGCTGGTGCAAGGCCTGCAGCGCCTGGAGTACCGCGGCTATGACTCGTGCGGCGTGGCCGTGCACCGCATGGTGGCCGGCAGCCCCATCAGCCAGGGCCTGCAGCGCGCCCGCAGCACGGCGCGCGTGGCCGAGCTGCTGGAGCAGGTCACCACCGACGACCTGCAGGGCCTGACCGGAATCGCCCACACCCGCTGGGCCACGCACGGTGAACCGGCCGTGCGCAACGCCCACCCGCATTTCAGCTATGGCCCGGGCGAAACCGTGGACGGCGGCAAGCCCGCGCGGGTGGCGCTGGTGCACAACGGCATCATCGAGAACTACGAGGCGCTGCGTGCCGACCTGCAGGCCAAGGGCTACATCTTTGCCAGCCAGACCGACACCGAGGTGGTCTGTCACCTGGTGGACAGCCTGTACGACGGCGATCTGTTCGAGGCCGTGAAGGCGGCGCGCGCCCAGCTGCATGGTGCCTATGCGATTGCAGTGATGCACAAGGACGAGCCGCACCGCGTGGTCGGCGGGCGTGCCGGCTCGCCCCTGGTGCTGGGCGTGGGCCAGGACAACAGCGAATTCTTCCTGGCCAGCGACGCCATGGCCGTGGCCGGCGTGACCGACCAGATCGTCTATCTGGAAGAGGGCGACCTGGTGGACCTGCAGCCCGGCCGCTACTGGATCAGCAACAAGAGCGGCCATGCCGTGCTGCCCGAGCAGCGCCCGGTCAAGACCGTGCACGCGCACAGCGGTGCCGTGGAGCTGGGCCCCTACCGCCACTACATGCAAAAGGAAATCTTCGAGCAGCCGCGCGCGATTGGCGACACGCTGGAAGGCATCGTCAACATCGCCCCCGAGCTGTTTGACGGCGCCGATGGCACGGCGGCCTGGCGGGTGTTCCAGGAGATCGACAACGTCCTGATCCTGGCCTGTGGCACCAGCTATTACAGCGGCTGCACCGCCAAGTACTGGCTGGAAGGCATTGCCGGCATTCCCTGCAACGTGGAAGTGGCCAGCGAATACCGCTACCGCACCAGCGTGCCCAATCCCCGGACCCTGGTGGTCACCATCAGCCAGTCGGGCGAAACAGCGGACACCCTGGCCGCCCTGCGCCATGCGCAGAGCCTGGGCATGGCGCACACGCTGACCATCTGCAACGTGGCCACCAGCGCCATGGTGCGCGAGTGCAAACTGGCCTACATCACGCGGGCCGGCGTGGAAATCGGTGTGGCGTCGACCAAGGCCTTCACCACGCAACTGGCCGGCCTGTTCCTGCTGACCCTGGCGCTGGCCCAGTCCAAAGGCAAGCTGACCGAGGCCAAGGAGCAGGAGTACCTGACGGCAATGCGCCACCTGCCCGTGGCCTTGCAGTCGGTGCTGGCGCTGGAGCCCCAGGTGGTCAGCTGGGCCGAGAACTTTGCCAAGCACCAGAACGCGCTGTTCCTGGGGCGTGGCATGCACTATCCGATCGCGCTGGAAGGAGCGCTCAAGCTCAAGGAGATCACCTACATCCACGCCGAGGCCTATCCCGCCGGGGAACTCAAGCACGGTCCGCTGGCGCTGGTCGACAGTTCCATGCCGGTGGTGACTGTGGCGCCCAACGACGAACTGCTGGAAAAGCTCAAGAGCAACATGCAGGAAGTGCGCGCGCGCGGCGGGGTGCTGTATGTGCTGGCCGATGCCAAGACCAACATCGACAACGCCGAAGGCCTGCACGTGATCCGCATGCCGGAGAACTACGGCGCCCTCAGCCCCATCTTGCACGTGGTGCCGCTGCAACTGCTGGCCTACCACACGGCCGTGGCGCGCGGCACCGATGTGGACAAGCCCCGCAACCTGGCCAAGAGCGTGACGGTCGAATAAGCGACGCCAGCGATGGCTGGCTGTTGTTGTTCTGGGTAATTAAAGTCGTAAACCGGCAAATAAAGTCGTAAACACAGGGCAAGCATTCATGCGGGTTTGCGGGGCGGTGATTTGTAACCGTAAAGTCGTAAACCCAAGCGGCTCTTTGTGATTTTTGCCAGTGATATCTAGACTTTCATCGCTGCAGATTGATCTCTTTTGCTACGAAAAAAGCGCTCTGATGGAGCGCTTTTTCTTCTATGGGGCAGGCGCTGCATGTACAGCGAGATATAGAGGGCGTCTGATCACACAAAGAGTCGCTTGAAGAGTCCATAGGTTCTATCAGGCAGTTATGGGCGTAAAAGCATGCGTGGAGAGCACACGACTAGAGGGCAGCCGAGGCTGAGCAACCGTTTGCTTCAGTTGATGCAGACGACTGCTATGCAGCGCGGACGGGCTGTTTGGCGCGGGTGAGGCCGGCGGCGTGATCAACTTCACCTACAAGCGCGCGTTGCCCCAGCGGCAGATGCAGGTGCTGATGTCGGGCGGCACGCTCAACAACTACCGTGCCGAAATCGATGGCACCGGGGCCCTGAATGCCGAGGGCAGTTTGCGTGGGCGTTTTGTGGCGGTCCACCATGACCGCAGCGAAATGGCCGATCCCTCGCGCCTGAAGCGGCAGATGCTGTACGGCGTGCTGGAGCTGGATGTGGGCACCGACACGCTGCTGATGCTGGGCGGCAGCTACCAGAAAGACCGCAACACGGGCTTCAATGCCAGCCTGCCGCGCTATGCCGACGGCAGTGACATCGGCCTGCCGCGCGACACCAACATGGGTGCCCCCTGGAACTGGATTGCGCGCGAGAACAAGACCGTGTTTGCCAAGCTGGAGCACCAGCTCTCCAACGCTTGGCAATTGAAGGCGCAGCTGCGGCACACGCGCTTTGAGGAAGGCGTGAACGCGGCGGAAATTGAAGGGACCCCCGACCCCGTCACCCTGCAGGGGACCGACTGGTGGATCCACCAAAACCAGTCCCGCGCACGGGAAACCAGCCTGGACATGCACCTGCAGGGCGGGTTTGACGCCTGGGGCCGGCGCCATGACGTGATCGTGGGCTGGGACATGCAGCGCACCAACGATGTGGTGCGCAGTCTGTGGCCCAGGATCGGCCCTGCCGACATCTTTGACCGCACGCCACCCGCGGACCCGGGCTACCCCCTGGGCAACTGGACCAGTGGTTCGCAAACGCGCAACCAGAAGTCGGGGCTGTATGGCTCGCTGCGTCTGCGGCCCGTGCAGGACTGGGCGGTGGTGCTGGGCGGACGTTACACGCTGCAGGACCGCAACACGCAGCATGGCATGGATGGTGCATTGAATGCGCAAAGCCGTGAAAGCCATGTGTTCGTGCCCTACGCTGGCGTGGTCTATGACCTGTCGAAGACCATCAGCCTGTATGCCAGCACGGCAGAGATTTACCAGTCGCAAGCCGGCAAGTTCTCGGCACCGTTGCCGGGCACACCGCTGGACCCGGTGCGGGGGCGCACCTATGAACTGGGGATCAAGGGCGAGTGGACCAAGGACCTGATCGCCAGTGCCGCCCTGTTCCGTACGGAGAAGAAGGGGCAGGCGGTGGTGGACCCCGCCTACCCGCAGACCGACTGGCGCGGGGGCTGCTGCTATTTCCGCGATGGCTACCAGCTGAGCCAAGGCATCGACCTGGAGCTGACCGGCCGCGTCACCCCCAACCTGCAGGTGGCCGTGGGCTACACCTTCAACGACAACGAAGACAAGCGCCAGGGCGATGCCCAGTTCAGCACGGTCACGCCGCGCCATTTGTTCAAGGCCTGGGCCGACTACCGCCTGGGGGGCGTTTGGCGCGGCTGGAGCATGGGCGCGGGGGTGGTGGCGCAGAGTGCGCATTTCCGCGCCAGCGGCATCAATGCCTACAACCCGGGGACGGGGCGCTATGACGGCGCGTGGACGCCGTACCAGTTCACATCGCCGGGACACGCTGTCTGGTCCGCACGCCTGGGCTATGCCGTCAACCCGGACTGGAGCATCGCCATGAACGTGGGCAACCTGTTCGACAAGACCTACTACAGCACCGTGGGCTACGCCGGCTATGGCAATTTCTATGGCGAAAAGCGCACGGTGACCGTGACCCTCAAGGGACGTTTCTGAACGGGGCATGGACATGAGTCAAGCAAGCACCCGCCAGTTGGGCGTGGGTTGGACGTGGCGTGCCCTGGTGGCGGTCCTGGGGGGGTATGCCCTGGCCAGTGCCTGGGCGGTGTTGTGGGGGGCGTGGGATGCCGCGCGCGTGGACGGCATCCTGGCGGGGGAGCAGACCGGTTGGCTGGCGTACGTGGCTGCCATGATCTGGGCGTTCTCCCCGGTGGCGCTGGCCCGGGTGGTGGGCGTCTTTGCGGCGGCCACTCTGGGCCTGTTGCTGGCGGCCGTGTGGCTGGCACAGCGGGGGGGCTGAGCGATGCAGCAACCTCTTTCTCGCAGTGGTGCGGCGCAAGGCGGATGGCGGCAGGCGCAGGCCTGGCTGCACACCTGGTGTGGCCTGTGGTGCTCCTGGCTGCTGTTTGCCATCTTTCTGACCGGTACTTTGGCGGTCTTTGCCGAGCCCATCACCCACTGGATGACCCCGGAGCACCATGCCGAAGAAGCGGCGGCGCAAGTCTCTGACAGCGAGGCCGAACCGACGGGCACCCTGCACCAGCGCCTGGCGTGGGGCCTGGCCTATATGGCGCAGCAGCACCCCGGGGCTGGCATGTGGGAGCTGTGGCCGGCCGATGCCCGCGGCGCGGGCGAGCTGCGCGTGTACTGGCTGGATGCCCAAGGCCAGTACGTTGCCGCCCAACTGGACCCGCGCACCGGCACCCCCTTGCCGGAGTCCAGCCACCCGCCACTGCGCCAGACCCTGGGGGGGCACCACTTTGTCAACTTCCACTACGAACTGCACGCCGGCCGGGTGGGGTTGTGGATCGTCGGGGGGGCGGCCCTGGCGATGCTGGTGGCCCTGGTCAGTGGCGTGATCACGCACCGGCGCATCTTGAAGGACTTCTTCACCTTTCGCCCTGGCAAGGGGCAGCGCAGCTGGCTGGATGCCCACAATGCCGTGGCGGTGCTGACGCTGCCCTTCCAGCTGATGATTGCCTATACCGGGATCGCTCTCTCCGGCCTGACCTTCATGCCGGCCGGCATTGCGGCGTACTTTGGTGTCGGCCAGGAAGGCACGCGCACTTTTCTGGCCGCCCTCAACGAGCCAGGCAAGCCCCAGCGCACAGGGCACGCCATGGCGGTGCCGGAGCTGGAGCCTTTGGTGCTGCGCGGGCAGGCCCTGATGGGACAGCCCGTGCGCGCGGTGGTCATCGACCACCCCGGTGATGCGGCTGCGCGTGTCGGTGTCTATGGCTGGAACGACGTCGACGGCACGCGCCAGCGCCTCAGTCCGACCAGCGGCATGGCCATGTTCTCGGCCGCCACGGGGGACGTACTGCAGGTGCGCCAGCCGGGCGAGGTGGATGGTGGCACGCCGTCACTGGTGCAGTCCGTGCTGGGCGGCCTGCACATGGTGACTTTCGGGGGGCTGGCGCTCAAGTGGGTCTACTTCGTCTGCGGCCTGGCCGGCAGCGCCATGATGGCCACGGGGGCGATCTTGTTCGTGGTCAAGCGCCGGGCCAAGCACCTGGGCGAGTTCGGCAGCGCGACCGCAGCGGTCTATCGCCTGATCGAAGGGCTGAATGTGGCAGCGGTGGCCGGCTTGGCCGTGGCCTGTATCAGCTTTCTGTGGGCCAACCGCCTGGTCCCCCTGGGCTTGCCCCACCGGGACGACTGGGAGCTGGTGGTGTTCTTCGGCCTGTGGGCGCTGGCCGTGCTGCACGCCTGGGTGCGTCCACCGGCTGCGGCCTGGCGCGAACAGCTCGGCGTTCTGGCGCTGCTGTGCCTGGGGCTGCCCGTGCTGAACTTCATGACCACCGGGGACCACCTGGCCGCCCACTTCCGGGACGGGGATTGGGAAAGTGCCGGTGTCGAGCTGTTTGTGCTGGCGACCGGTATCGCGGCCGCCGCCGTCGTGCGCCGGTTGCACCGTGCCCCTGCGGCGCAATCCAGACGCAGCGTCTCGGTGGCCCGCAAGGCCGCCGGATCCATCGCACAGCCGGAGTCGGGCGTATGAGCATGTGGCAAGCCTCGGTGATTGCAGGGCTGCTGGCCTTGGGCGGCATGGCGGCGCTGGCATGTGCCATGGACCGCCACTACCCGCAGTGGTCCGGGCGGGACGAGATTCCGCTGCCCCTGTGTGTGCTGCTGCGGGGTGGGGGCCTGCTGCTGCTCGCCAGCGTCTGGGTGCCCTGCGTGCTCGGCTGGGGGGCTTCGGTCAGCACGGTGGCCGCCCTCGGGTTCTGGTCCCTGGGGGCGCTGCTGACCGCGGGCGGGATGTCGTGGTCGCCGCCCTGGACGGTGCGTGCCGGCGCGACCGCTGCCTTGTTGGGGGCGACGGGCTGCGTCCTGGCGTGGCTGTGAGGGGCGCCGTGGTCGATTTGGCAGGCCTTGATGCAAGGCGGGCGACGGCCTGTGGCGGCCGCGTGGACTGGTCCACGGCGCCAGCCGATCAATTTTTCTTGAAAGTGCCGCTTTGATGCAGCTTGGTGGAATGAAGCGTTGGGCCGTGACGGCCTTGGTGGTTGTGGGGTGCGCTGGGGGCGTGTTGTGGGCGGCCAGCCGTCCCAGAACGACGTACCAGACGGAGCCGGCGGTGCGCGGCGATGTGGAGGCCACGGTGACGGCAATTGGCACCTTGCAGCCGCGCCGCTATGTGGATGTCGGGGCGCAGGTGTCGGGGCAGATCACGCGCTTGCTGGTGGCACCGGGCGCCACGGTCGAAAAGGGTGCCTTGCTGGTCGAGATCGATCCCAGCGTGCAGCGCGCCACCGTGGATGCCGGGCGGGCCTCGCTGGCAGGTTTGCGCGTGCAGCTGGCGGAGCAGCAGGCCCAACACCGGCTGGCCCAGCAGCAGTGGGACCGCCAGCAGCAGATGGACAGGGACGGCGCGACGCGCGAAGAGGATGTGCAGTCGGCCCAAGCCCAGTTGGTGGGCGCGGCGGCGCGCGTCGAGCACCTGAAGGCACAGATCGCGCAGACGCAGGCCACGCTGCAGGCCGACGAAGCCCGCCTGGGCTATACGCGCATCTACGCCCCGATGGCCGGGACCGTGGTTACGGTCGAGGCCCGTGAAGGGCAGACGCTCAATGCCACCTACCAGACGCCCAATATCCTGCGGATTGCCGATCTGACGGCGATGACGGTCTGGACCGACGTGTCGGAAGCCGATGTGCGCCGGGTGAAGCAAGGCATGCCGGTGTACTTCACCACGCTGGGCAGTGCCGGCCAGGACCAGCCGCGCCGCTGGCACAGCCATGTGCGCCAGGTCTTGCCTGCGCCGTCGGTCAGCCAGGCGGCGGCCGGTGCCGTGGCAGGCACGCCTGCGCCGGCCACCAAGGCGGTGGCCTATACGGTGCTGTTCGACGTGGACAACCTGGATGCCGAGCTGATGCCGCAGATGACCGCCCAGGTGGTCTTTGTCACGGCCCGCGTCGAGCAGGTGCTGACCGTGCCCCTGGTGGCGGTGCAGCCAGGGGCGCAGGAGGGCGAGCAGGTGGTGCGGGTCCTGAATGCGCGTGGACAGCCAGAGCCGCGCACGGTGCACACCGGGGTGCGCAGCCGCCACCGGGTGGCCGTGCCGCAGGGGCTGCAAGAGGGCGAGCCGGTGATCACGGGTGAAACGGTGAACGCGGGCGGACTGCGGTGGCTGCAATGGTGAGTGTCGACGCCGCAGCACTGCCGATGGCCGCAGACGACACGGTGCCCTTGATTGCCCTGCGCGGCATTGGCAAGCACTACGGCGGTGGCCGTGGCGGCCCACCGCAAGTGACCGTGCTGCATGGCATCGACCTGGAGATTCACGCGGGGGAGTTTGTGGCGGTGGTGGGCAGCTCGGGATCGGGCAAGTCCACGCTGATGAATATTTTGGGGTGCCTGGACCGCCCCAGCCACGGCAGTTACCACTTTCAGGGCCAGGATGTCGGGCTGCTGGATGCGGACGCCTTGGCCTGGCTGCGCCGCGAAGCCTTTGGCTTCGTGTTTCAGGGCTACCACCTGATTGCGAGCGAGACCGCCCAGGAGAACGTGGAAATGCCGGCCATCTATGCCGGCCTGCACCCGGACGCCCGGGCGCAGCGGGCCCAGCAGTTGTTGGCGCGGCTGGGCCTGGAGGCCCGGCGGCACAACCGGCCCCACCAGCTGTCGGGCGGGCAGCAGCAGCGGGTATCGATTGCGCGCGCGCTGATGAATGGGGGGGACGTCATCCTGGCCGATGAACCCACCGGGGCCCTGGACTCCCACAGCGGGGCCGAAGTCATGGCGCTGCTGCACGAACTGGCCGATGCCGGGCACACGATCGTGCTGATCACGCACGACCGGGCGGTGGCGGCCCAGGCACGGCGGGTGATTGAAATCCACGACGGCCGCATCGTCAGCGACAGCCGGGAGCCTGCCCCGGCGCCCCGGGAGGCGGCCTTGGCAGAGCCCCCAGAACTGGCGCGGTCGCCTGCGGCCACGGCGGTCTGGTGGGCCGACCTGCGGGAAGCGGCACGCAGCGCCTGGCGTGGCATGGTCATCAACCGGGTGCGCACCAGCCTGACCTTGCTGGGGATCGTGATTGGCGTGGCCTCGGTGATCGTGATGCTGGCGATTGGCGAAGGTGCACGCCGCCAGGTCATGGAGCGCATGGGCACCATGGGCACGGCCATCCTGTACATGGGCAGCAAGCCCCCGGTCACAGGCGGGCCGGCAGGGCAGTTGACAGAGGAAGACCTGCAGGCCGTGCGCGAGCTGGCAGAGATCCGGCGCGTGCTGCCCGTGATCGGTGACCCGGTGACGGTGCGGTACGGCAGTGTGGACAAGCAGCTCTACGTGTTTGCTGCCAGCGAGGAGATGCCGGCCGTCCACCACTGGTTGGTGGCGCAAGGGCGCTTTTACACCGCCGCTGAAGACCACGACCTGGCCCCCCTGGTCGTGCTGGGGCACAAGGCTTGGCAGCATTTCTTCCCCGATACCCCCCATCCCTTGGGCCAGCAACTCATCATCGGTACCTCGGCTTTCGAGGTGATCGGGGTGATGAGCGAGCGCGGCGCGGAGTCCGGGGCGCAGGACTATGACGACATGGTGTTCATCCCCTACAACGCAGGCCGCGCCCGGGTCTACCAAAGCCAGACCCAGCCGGACTATGTGGTGGTGGAGGCCATGTCTTCCGCGGACGTCCACGCAGCAGAAACTGCCATGCGGCAATTGCTGATCGCCCGCCATGGCGGGCGGGAAGACTTTGGCATCGGCAATGCGGCTGCGCGCATCCAGGCGGAGGCCGCCACCCGCCAGAGCATGGCCATGATGCTGGGCCTGATTGCCGCCGTCTCGCTCGTGGTGGGCGGCATCAGCGTGATGAATGTGATGCTGATGACGGTGAAGGAGCGGACGCGCGAAATCGGCATCCGCATGGCCGTGGGTGCGCGCCAGCGCGACATCCTGCGGCAGTTCCTGGCAGAGGCCAGCCTGGTGACGCTGGTCGGCGGCAGCGCCGGTCTGTTCGTGGGGCTGGCGCTGGGGGCGGTGCTGATCGCCGTGGGGGTGCCGGTGGTGTTTTCCGTGCGCGCCATGCTGGGTGCCTTCGCCTGTGCGGTGATCACCGGGCTGGTCTTTGGCTACAAGCCCACGCAGACGGCAGCTCGCCTGGATCCGGTGCGGGCTTTGGCAGGAGAGTAGGAATGCAGCGATTTACCACCGCCGGCGCATGTGCGGCGGTCTTGGCCTTCACGGGATGCACCGCACCCGTGGTGGACACCACCCACTGGGCGCCGGCCCTGCCTGCGCAGTGGCAGCAGGCCCCACAGGGGGGCTTGTCCGGGGTCGGCCGGACCTGGTGGCGCAGCCTGGGCAGCGCCGAACTCGATGCCCTGGTGGCCCAGGCCGAGCGTGACAGCTGGGATGTGGCTGCGGCCACCGCCCGTGTGCACCAGGCGGCTGCCAGTGCCCGACTGGCAGGCGCCCAGTTGCTGCCGGAGTTGACCGCCGGCGTGGAGGCGCGCCGGGAAGACCGCCTCGGTGGCCAGGCCTCGGTCAACGGCTCGCGCTATGGGGGCAGCCTGTCGGCCAGCTACGAACTGGACTTCTGGGGGCGCAACCGGTCTGCACGTGCTGCAGCTGAGTCGGCGTGGCGGGCCAGTGCCCATGACCGCGACACCGTGCGCTTGACGGTCACGGCAGGCGTGGCCAGTGCCTGGCTGCAAGCGGTGGCGCTGCGCGAGCGCGCGGACATTGCCCAGTCCAATCTGCGCGCAGCGGAACGCTTGCTGCAACTGGTGGACGCCAGGGTGCGGGCCGGGGCTGCTTCGCCGCTGGACCTGGCCCAGCAGCGCGGGCTGGTGGCCACACAGCAGCGCAGCCTGGCCCTGCTGCTGCAGCAGAGGGTCCAGGCGCAAACCACGGTGGGCATGCTGCTGGGGCAGGCACAGGAGCTGCCCATCGCGGCACGCAGCGTGATGGCGTTGCGGCCCTCGGCGCTGGATGCCGGGCTGCCTGCGGCATTGCTGGTGCGCCGCCCTGACGTGGCACGGGCGGAAGCGCAGCTGGCAGCGGCGCACGCCGACGTGGCGGCCGCCCGCGCCGCCTTGCTGCCGCGCGTAACGCTGACCGCCAGCTTGGGCAGTGGTGATGACCGGTGGCATCGCCTGTTCGACAACCCCCTGTACACGCTGGCCGCCGGTCTGGTGGCCCCGGTCTTTGATGGGGGGCGGCTGGCGGCGGGGCACGAGCGCGCACAGGCCCGGCAGGTCGAGCTTCTGGCCACGTACCGGCAGACCATCGTCCAGGCCGCAGGGGAAGTGCAGACCTCGCTGCACACCCTGGCAGGGGTGGACGCGCAGATCCAGGCACAGGGGCAAGAGCTGGAGCAAGCGCAGCGTGCACTGGGGCTGGCCGAGGTGCGCTACCGCGCCGGTGCGGAAAGCCTGCTGGTTTTGCTGGAGACACAACGCGTGCTCTACGCGGCCCAGGACCAGTCGGTGCAACTGCAGCTGGAGCGCTTGCAGGGTCATGTGGCCTTGTACAAGGCCCTGGGCGGTGGGTGGTCCCCCGAAGTTTTGACGGACGCGCCGTCCTCATAGCGGGCGGCAGGCATGGCCCGCCGCATGCCGCCAATGCGGCACGCGGGGTAGCGCCTGCGGCCCGACAGTCCCAGGCTCAGGGTTTCAGACAGATGGTGACCAAGGCACTGGCGTCGGTCACGGCGTGGACCGCGTGCACCGTGTGCCGGGTGAGGAACAGCAGGGCGCCGGCTTCCAGCCGGACGCTGCGCGCCTCCAGCTGAATGTCGAGGCTGCCTTCGAGGCAGTGGATCGTGACCTCCCCGGGCACCTTGTGCTGCGGGAAGGACCGGCCCGCCAGCAGGACCAAGCGCAGGATCTCGAGATCCTCCGACTTGAACAGGGCCGAAGTTTTCGCGTCCGCAAGGCGCAGCCCCAGTGGGCGTACGTCGAGGGCCTGGCCGGGTGATGCATGTGCAAGTGCCATGTGAATCCTTCCGCAGTCCGGGGGGAATGTACAGCGAGTGGTACCGATTTCAACCATTTTTCCTGTGCCTGGCAACACCGGGGGAATGCCGGGTCTGAATGCCCTGAGGCGGGGTTCCAGGGGGGCGAGACCCGATGCAGCGCCGTCATGCATGGCGTCGGATGTGAGACACCCCGCAAAAAAAGGGCCCTGCAAGCAGGGCCCAAGGTGCCACTCTCAAAAAACAATGACCTAGGCCAGAGCCTCGATGCGTGGGTAAAACTCGCGGTTCTCGCGCTGCATGCGGGCATGCAGGCGGCGCAGCACATCGTTGGCATCGGCGCGGAACCCTTCGGTGTCCGCGCGCAGGCGCTGTGCGGTGTTCCAGCGGCGTACAAAGCCGTCATAGGCCTCGGCCAGCTGCGCCATTTCGTCCTGGTACAGCTGCCCCATGTGCGCCATATCGGCATCGTGGCTGCGCTGCAGGGCTGGGTACAGGGCCTGGTCCTCCACGGCCAGGTGCAGCTTGATCACGGCGCTCATCCCCACAATGCCGGCGGCAATCGCGGGTGCGTTCGGGGCCACGCCCGCATGGGTGAGTTGGCGCAGGGCTGCCAGGCGCGCCAGGATGTCGGCGTGCTGGTGTTTGAGTTTGTCGATCTGCATTCGAGGGTCCTTCTGCCGCGTGCACCCCCAGGAGGGCGCACGCGCGGTCTTTCTTTCCATCGTTGTTATTTCGCCGGAATGACGGTGGCGCTGGGGTGCGAGGCGGCCGAGGTCCCGCGCACGCCGCTGACCACCTGCCAGGCCATGGCCACGGCACCGACGATGAACACCACGTCACCGAAGGTGCGCACCCAGCGCAGCGTTTCCAGCAAAGGCTGCTGCATGAAAGCTTCGCTGCGAGCCCACCACAGGCCTTCGCTCACGCTGGCGTGGAACTGCAGGATGCCGATGGGCAGCAGGCTGGTGGCGATCATCAGCACCAGGCCACCGTTGAGGCACCAGAAGGCGGTTTTCATCAGACCTTCGCTGAACACCAGTTGCGGGCGCACATAGCGCAGCACCATCAAGGTAAAGCCCAGGGCCAGGAAGCCATACACCCCGAACAGCGCGGCATGGGCGTGCAGCGGCGTGGTGTTCAGACCCTGCACGTAGTACAGCGAGATGGGCGGGTTGATCATGAAGCCGAACACTCCGGCACCCAGCATGTTCCAGAAGGCCACGGCCACGAAGCACATCAGCGGCCATTTCACCTGCTGCATCCAGGGCGCACGGCGTTGCAGGCGCCAGTTCTCCCAGGCCTCATGGCCCAGCACGATCAGGGGCACCACTTCCAGCGCGCTGAAGGCGGCCCCTACGGCCATGACCGGGGTGGTGGTGCCGGCAAAGTACAGGTGGTGGAAAGTGCCCGGAATGCCGCCCAGCAGGAACAGCGAGGCCGAGGCCAAGCTGGCGGTGGTGGCCATGCGGCGCGACACCAGTCCCATGCTGGAGAAGACGAAGGCCAGGCCGGTGGTGGCGAAGACTTCGAAGAAGCCCTCGACCCACAGGTGCACCACCCACCAGCGCCAGTACTCCATGATGGTCAGGCTGGTGCGCTCGCCGTAGAACAGGCCCGCGCCGTAGAACAGGCCGATGGCACCGCACGAGCAGGTCAGCAGGGCCAACAGGTTCTTGTCTTCACCATTGCGGGCCAGCAGTGCCGGCAGCACGCCGCGCAGCATCAGCACCAGCCACAGCAGCATGCCCACCCATTTCAGGATTTGCCAGAAGCGCCCCAGGTCCACGAATTCGTAGCCCTGGTGGCCCAGCCAGAAGTTCCACTCCGGCGGCATGATCTGGGCGATGGCCAGGTAGTTGCCCACGAAGGAGCCGACGCAGACCAAGACCAGCGCCCAGAACAGCACGTCCACGCCCAGCTTCTGGAACTTGGGGTCCTTGCCGCCGTTGATCACCGGCGCCAGGAACAGGCCCAGCGCCAGGAAGCCCGTGGCGATCCAGAACAGGGCGCTCTGGATGTGCCAGGTGCGGGTGAGCGAGTAGGGGAACCACTGCGACACGTCGATGCCGTAGAACTCCTGGCCTTCCACCGTGTAGTGCGCGGTGAAGCCCCCCAGCATCACCTGGAAGATGAACAGGCCGGCCACCAGCAGCAGGTATTTGCCCAGGGCCCGCTGCGAGGGCGTGAGGGCAAAGCGGGTCAGCGGGTCCTGGGCCGGTGCGGCCGTGTCCTCACCGTCCTGGTGGCGCAGGAAGGACCAGCCCCAGACCAGGAAGCCCACGCCGGCCAGCAGGATGACCACGCTGGCAATCGACCAGACCACGTTCTCGCTGCTGGGCACGTTGCCGATCAGTGGCTCGTGCGGCCAGTTGTTGGTGTAGGTGACCTTGCTGTTGGGGCGCTCGGTGGCGGCGGCCCACGCGGTCCAGAAGAAGAACTTGGTCATCTGTGCCCGGCGTTCGGCGCTGGGCAGGGTGTTTTCCTTCATGGCGAAGCTCTCGCGGCTGCCGCGCAGGGCGGGAGCGTCGGAGAACAGCTGGTCGTAGTAGGTCGCCGTCTGGGCCATGGCCTGGGCACGGCGCTCACTGACGGTCAGTGTGTCGTCGGCCCCTACGCGGTTGCCACGGTACTCGGCCTGCAGTTCGGCGCGCAGCGCGGCCTGGGCGCCCACGTCCAGATCGCCGTAGGGCTTGTGGTGGCGCTCCTGTGCGGCCATCTCCAGCCAGGCGCTCAGCTCGCGGTGCAGCCAGTCGGCCGTCCAGTCGGGTGCCTGGTAGGCACCGTGGCCCCAGATGGAGCCCAGTTGCATGCCCCCCACCGACTGCCACGCGGTCTGGCCATCCAGGATGTCGTCCTGGCCAAAGAGCTTGTGCCCCTGGGCGGTGACCACCTGGGCGGGAATGGGCGGCGCGGCGCGGTAGATGTCGGCACCCAGGTAGCCCAGCAGCGAAAACATCACGATGCACAGGCCGATCAGGGTGAACCAGTGCTTTTTGTACGGACCCATGGTGGAGCCTCCCAATCAATGTTCACAGCACCTGTGCGGGCGCGAAGCGCTCGAACAGGATGTTGTTTTCGGTGTGGATGTGTTGGATCAGGTCGTCGCGGAAGCTGCGCAGGCCGGTGTAGAGCGCGCGCCAGGTGGTGCAGGCGTCGCGCGGCGGGGTGATGCCCTGGGTCAGCGCATCCAGGCGGCGCAGCTCGCTGCCATGGTCGTCGTGCTCGGCGCGCATGGCGGCGATCGGCATGTTGGCCATGCCGCCGCGGCCCTGCGTGATCATCGGGAACAGCACCAGCTCTTCCTTGCGCATGTGGCTGTCCAGTTCCTGGGCCATGGCCTCCAGGTGGTCGGCCAGGCCATTCGGGCAGTCCTCGCGGTCACCATGCACCTGCTCCACGCGGCGCGCCAGGCGGATCAGCTCGGGCAGCTGTTCGCGGTGCACGGCGTGGTAGCGCACCAGCAGGTGCGCGATCAGCTGCGCATCGCTGGCGCTGCTCCAGTCTTGGGCCGGCTCGGGGGCGGCGCGCTGCTCCAGCGCTTGCAGCGCCTCCACCAATGGCTGGGGATCGATGCCCAGGCTTTGTGTGGCGGTGCGCAGGCTGCGGTTGCCCGCGCAGCAGAAATCCAGCTGGTGGGCATCGAACAAGCCGGTGGCACCAGGAATGCGGCGGCAGCTGGCCCAGGGATTGTTCCAGGTAAGACATGGAGGGTGTCCTCATCAAGGTGTCGGAGGGGGGAAGGCAGCCCCGTGCCGGGGCTGCCGGTGATATGGCGCGCTGCGCAGGGTCAGAGCGCGCCGGAGTGGTAGACGCCAGGGGTGCTGTCGCCGGTGACTTCGAGCACACCGACGGCGCCCTTGCCGGTGCGTGACAGGGCGTGGTCCACCAGCAGGTAGCTGCCGGGGTGGTCCATCTTCAGTTCCACGATGGTCGCGCCACCGGGGGCGACCAGGGTGGTCTGCACGCTGTGCTTGATGGTGTTCAGGGCGGCTTCGCTGTAGACCTTGTCGAACACCTCGCCAATTACGTGGAAGGAGGACACCTTGTTGGGGCCGCCGACCCCGAAGTAGATGCGCACGGTCTCGCCCACCTTGGCCTGCATCTTGTGCGTCTTGCTGAGGGCGCCCACGGCGCCGTTGAAGACGTAGTAGCTGGGCAGTTCATCGGACATCTTCTGCAGGTCCACCTCCTGGTGCCCCTTGGCGCCAATCGGGCGCTGGGTGTACATGTCGCCCTGCATCACATAGAACTCGCGGTCCACCTTGGGCAGGCCTTGTTCGGGCTCGACCAGGATCATTCCGTACATGCCGGCCGCAATGTGCTGCGGCACCAGCGGCGTGGCGCAGTGGTAGACGAACAGGCCGGCGTGCAGGGCCTTGAAGGTGATGGTCTTTTCCTGGCCGGGGGCGACCTGGGTGTCTGCACCCCCACCGTGTCCCCCGGTCACGGCGTGCAGGTCGATGGAGTGGATGGCCTTGCTGTCCTTGGAATTGGCCAGCGTCAGCTCGATCGTGTCACCGATGCGGGCACGCAGCATCGGCCCGGGTACCTGGCGGTTGAAGGTCCAGTAGGTGAAGCTGGTGTCGTCGTCCAGCTTGCCGGGCAGTTCCACGGTTTCCAGGCGCACCTTCTGGACCCGAGGCGCATGCGCAGCCATAGGGGCGGGCAGCTTGTTCGGGTCGGCGGCAATGTCCACGGCCGCGGGGTCTGCGGCCCGGAGCGGGGTGGCTGCAGGGGCATACAGCGCCACGGCCGCGTTGCTGCTGGCGGTGGCGGCCGGCAGCGACTCCCCAGACACCTTGAGGGTGCCGAACATGCCCACCTGCCGGTGGCCCGGGATGGAGCAGTAGTACTGGAATTCCCCGGCCTGGGTGACCTGGAAGCGCAGCTTTTGCTTCTGGGTGGCGCTGAACTTGGGCGAAGCCACCCCCAGCTCGTCAATGATGAAGTCGTGCTCCGCGCCTTCGCCACTGAACAGCTCGATCTCCACGGTGTCGCCTACGGCCACATGCAAGGTGGGGTTGACCACTCCCTTGTCATCCACGTAGACCATCTTGCCGTCCACCACATTGGTGTGCAGCACAAAGCGCTTGACGGCCTGCGGGGCCTTGGCCGCCGAGGCCGCGGGTTGAGCCTGGTTGGGGGCGGCCTGCAGCACGGGGGCGGTACCTGCCAGGGTCAGTGCGCACAGGGCCAGAGAAAGTGCATTCAGAGAGAGCTGTTTCATGGTGAATATCTCCGAGAGGTGAGGGCGGATTTGCCGTCACCCGGATCCATGCATGGAACAGGCCAGAAAAAAATGAAACAAAAACAAATGTTTACATGGATCAAGGTCGTAACTACCCTGATGCCTTAGGGTTGAAACAACCCGCGAAAGGTAGTTTTCACCATGAATCCTCTGCACGCTTTGTTGCTGACCGATCTCTCCATGGAGTTGCCGATTGCCGTGCGTCTGCAGCGCATGGTCGAGCTGCTGCGCATGCATTTCGGCTGCGGGGCCGTGGCACTGCTGGGCCTGGACAAGGAAACCAGCAGCCTGCGGCCCGTGGCGGTGGAGGGGCTGTCGCGCGACGCCTTGGGGCGGCGCTTTCCGATTGCCGACCACCCGCGCCTGGCGACCCTGCTCAAGCGTGCGGGCGAAGTGGTGCGCTTTGCGCATGACAGCAGCCTGCCGGACCCCTACGATGGCCTGGTGATCGAGCAGGCGGGCCAGCCCCTGGATGTGCACGACTGCATGGGCGTGACGCTGGAGGTCGAGGGCCAGTGCTGGGGCGTGTTGACGCTGGACGCATTGACTGTGGGCACCTTTGCGGGCAAGGCCGTGCGCGACCTGGAGCAGCTGGTGCCCCTGATCGAGGCCGCCGTGCGCGTGACCCGGCTGGAGACGGCGCTGCGCGGTGCGCGCCAGTCGGCGGGGACGGTGGCGGAAAGCCTGGTGGCACGTCCCGAGGGCGAGATCATCGGTGACAGCCCAGCCCTGCAGCGCTTGCTTAAGGAGCTGCAGGTGGTGGCCGACACGGAGCTGCCCGTGCTGCTGCTTGGCGAGACCGGGGTGGGCAAGGAGCTATTTGCCCGGCGCCTGCACCAGATGTCACGCCGCAGCGCTAGGCCCCTGGTGCACGTGAATTGCGCGGCGCTGCCCGAGGCCCTGGCCGAGAGCGAGCTGTTCGGCCACGCGCGCGGTGCGTTCTCGGGGGCGATCACCGACCGTCCCGGACGCTTCGAGGCCGCGGAGGGCGGCACCCTGTTCCTGGATGAGGTGGGGGAGCTGCCCCTGTCCATCCAGGCCAAGCTGTTGCGGGCTCTGCAGAACGGCGAAATCCAGCGCCTGGGCGCGGACCGCCCGCGCAAGGTGGATGTGCGCATCATCGCCGCCACCAATCGCAATCTGCAGGAGCGGGTGCAGGAGGGCAGTTTTCGCGCCGATCTGTACCACCGGCTGTCGGTCTACCCGGTGCCGATTCCGCCACTGCGCGAGCGCGGCCACGATGTGCTGCTGCTGGCGGGCTTCTTTGCCGAGCTCAACCGCGCCCGCCTGGGCCTGCGCAGTCTGCGGCTGTCGGCATCGGCCGAAGACGCCATGCGCCGCTACCCCTGGCCCGGCAATGTGCGCGAGCTGGAGCACGTCATCAGCCGTGCTGCACTCAAGGCGCTGAGCCACGGCGCGCAGCGCAGCGAGATCGTCACGCTGGAAGCCGACTGGCTGGGGCTGGATGTCCAGCCCCAGCTGCCCTCGGACCTGCCTTCCGTCGTGCCCCCGGTGGCACCGGGGCTCTCCCTGCGCATGGTGGTGGATGAGGCGCAGCGTGCCGCCATCCGGCAGGCGCTGCAGGCCTGCCACGGCCAATGGGCACAGGCCGCGCGTGCGCTGGAGCTCGATCCCAGCAACCTGCACAAACTGGCCAAGCGGCTGGGGATGAAGTCGCCATAGGCTGTGATTGCCAGGCTTTCGGGGGGACCAACGGCCCGCAGCCGGTTCCGACGAACATGGGGGCTCGCGGAGGCGCCTGCACCTGCATGGCCTACGCCCACCGGTGCCCTTGGAACTTGCCGCAGTGCGCGCGGCGATACCCCATCAAGGGGTCACGGGTGCCAATGGCTGACCCTGGCCGGCGTGGTGGTCGTGCCGGTGTTGCCGGCCAGTTCGTAGGACAGTTGATTGGCCGCCGCAATTACCGTCGGCGCGATCTCCTCCAGCCTTTGCTGCGACAGGCGTGAGGCCGGACCTGACACGCACACCGATCCCAGCAGCCGCCAGTGCTTGCCGAAAACCGGGGCGGAAATGGTGGCCACCCCTTGTTCACGCTCGCCGATGGACCAGTGATAGCCGCGCTGGCGGATGTCTTCGTACAGCTCGCCGGGCTCCCCGGAAAAGGCCAGGATCACGCGTCCGGGTGATCCCCGGTCCAGCGGTAGGCCTTCGCCCATGCGGGCATGGTGGCGCAAGGCCTGGGGACCTTCGACACGCACCAGGCAGGTTCTCACATTCCCTTCCCGGACATAGAACGCGGCACTTTCTCCGCTGGCCAGGGTCAGGGCGCGCAGCGCAGGTTCCAGCACGTTCTGCACGTCGAAGCCGGCCTGGTAGCGTGCGCCCAGCCAGCCTGCCGCAGGGCCCAGGCGCCAGTCCCCGTCCTCGCGCTGCACCAGATAGCCCGACAGGGCCAGGGTGCGGGCGATGCGCAGCACCGTGGTCTTGTGCAACTGGCAGCGACGGCTGAGTTCGGTCAGCGGCAGGTGGGACTCTCCCAGGGCAAAAGCATCCAGCACCTGCATCGCGCGCAGGACTGCCGTCACGCTGCCGGTCGAGGGGGGCTGGTTGTCATCGGCATCGCCCGGCAGGGCTCCTGGGGAGGGCAGGCCCTGGGCCGAGGACGCGTCAGCGCGGGGCGGTGTGCGGCGGTGGATGGGGTTGCTCATGATGCAATTGGTTTCGCTGCTCGAAACGTCATTGTACGCAGCGAAACTTTTTTCTACAGTCGTGCACCACCTGGCGCAAAGACCGGGCGGACATTCCAAAACACAAGACGGAGACAACGCATGACCATCACGAAACGAGTCCTTTCCACCCCGGCACGCCTGTGCACCTGGGTGTTCGGCGCCACCCTGCTGGCCACGGCCGCAGTGGGTGCGCAGGCGCAAGCCGCCTACCCGGCCAAGCCCATCCGCCTGATCGTGCCTTTCCCGCCCGGTGGCGGCACGGACATGATTGCGCGTTCCGTGGCGCAAAAAATCACCGAGAAAACCAGCTGGAACATCGTCGTCGACAACCGCCCCGGCGCGGGGGCAACCTGGGGGTGGATGCCGCCGCCAAGTCCATGCCCGACGGCTACACCCTGGTCATGGGCCAGACCAGCAATCTGGCCATCAACCCGGCCTTGTACAAGAAGCTGCCCTATGACCCGCTGAAGGACCTGGTGCCCGTGGCCCTGGTGTCGTCCTCGCCCATCCTGATGGTCAGTGGCGCGGGCACCACCTTCAAGTCGATGGCCGAAGTGCTCAAGCTCGCCAAGGCCAAGCCGGACGTGGTCACCGTGGGCTATGCGGGCAACGGCACGGTGGCCCACCTGGCGGTGACGCAGGTGGAGCAGGCCACCGGCATCAAGCTGCGCCACATTCCCTACAAGGGGATTGCGCAGGCGATCACGGATTTGTCTGGCGGGCAGATTGATCTGTTCGTGGGCTCGATCCCCTCGCTGATCGGTCAGGTGCGCAACGAAAAGCTGCACCCCTTGATGGTCACCTCCAAGCAGCGCTCGGGCCAGTTGCCCTCGACCCCGGCCATGTCCGAATCGGGCAGCCAGAACTTCGAGGCCATCACCTGGTTCGGCATCCTGGCGCCGGCAGGCACCCCCGACGCGGTGGTGCAAAAGCTGAACACCGCCATCAACGCCGCCCTGGCCGAGCCGGACGTCGCCGAGAAATTGCGCTCGGAAGGCGGCGATGTCCTCGGCGGCAGCACCAAGGACTTCGGCCAGCTGCTGCAAGCCGAAGTGCCGCGCTGGGCCAAGATCGTCAAGGACTCGGGCGCCAGCCTGAACTGAGGCCGCACCACCCCACCGCCTGCCCGTGGAGATCGCCAGAGGTCGCACGCAGGCGTGGCCATGCCCGACGCAGGTATGGCAGGGCGATGGCCACCCCCGGTGTGGTGTTCCAACGGTCTGCAACGCGTGGTGGCCGCGCCCTTCGGTGCCGCCACCCCCAGGCCCCGATGGCGGCCACGGTGATGTCGCCCCGGCGGTCCCCACACCTTTGTTTTCTCTTTCGCTTCCTCAACCGGATTGAATCACCATGAGCCAACTTCCCGAAGTCATCCGTGACATCGAGCGCGTCAGCGCCGATGTCGTCGCCAAGGCCAGCAGCTTCCAGGCCGCCATCCTGGCCGACGTGGCCGGCCGCCGCGGCACCATGCACGCCCGCGTGACCCCCGTGCACCAGGACATGAAGGTGGCCGGCCCCGCCTTCACCGTCGAAGTGCGCCCCGGCGACAACCTCATGATCCACGCCGCCATCGCGCTGGCCAAGCCCGGCGACGTGCTGGTGATCGACGGCAAGGGCGACCAGACGGCGGCCCTGATGGGCACGCTGATGCTCAGCGCCTGCAAGAAAATCGGCCTGGCCGGCGTGATCGTCGACGGTGCCATTCGCGACAAGCTGGAAATCCTGGACCTGGACTTCCCCGTGTTCAGCGCCGGCTTCAACCCCGCCGGTCCCACCAAGTACGTGCCCGGTCGCATCAACCACCCCATCTCGGCCGGCGGCACCGTGGTGAACCCCGGTGACCTGGTGGTCGGCGATGCCGATGGCGTGGTCGTGATCGAACGCGCCAAGGCGCCCGCCATGATGGCCCTGGCCGACAAGAAGGTGGCCGACGAGGCCGCACGCATCGAAGCGATTGCCCGCGGCGACACGGCCTCCAAGTGGCTGCCCGCCGCGCTGCGCGCCGCCGGCGTGCTCAAGGAAGGGGAATCGCTGTGAGCGCCGGCACCATCATCGTCACCGGCGCCGACCTGGCGCAGCAGGCGCTGGACCTGCTCACCGGCTACGAAGTCGTTTATGCCGGCAAGACGCCGACCGAAGACGATCTGGTCGCGCTGGCCCAGCAGCACGACCCCGTGGCCATCATCGTGCGCTACGGCAAGGTGGGCGCGTCGATCATGGACGTGGCACCGTCGCTGAAAGTGATCTCCAAACATGGCAGCGGCACCGACACCATCGACAAGGTGGCGGCCCAGGCGCGCGGCATCGCGGTGGTGGCGGCTGCGGGCGCCAACGCGGCGGCCGTGGCCGAACAGGCCCTGGCCCTGCTGCTGGCCTGCGCCAAGTCGGTGGTGCAGCTCGATGCGCGCATGCACGCCGGCCACTGGGACAAGGCCACGCACAAGAGCCTGGAGCTCGGTGGCCGCACCGTGGGCCTGGTGGGTCTGGGCGCCATCGGCCTGCGCTTTGCCAAGATGGCCGACGCGCTGGGCATGCGCGTGATCGGCTTCGACCCGTTCGCCAAGAACCTGCCCGACTACGTGCAGCGCGTGGACCTGGCCACGATCTGGCGCGAGGCCGATGCCATTTCGCTGCACTGCCCGCTGACCGACGAGAACCGCGGCATGCTGAATGCCGCCACGCTGGCGCAATGCAAGCGCGGCGTGATCGTGGTGAACACGGCACGCGGCGGCCTGATCGACGAAGCCTCCCTGCTGGACGCCGTGCGTTCCGGCCAGGTGATGGCCGCCGGCCTGGACAGTTTTGCGGTGGAGCCGATGACGGCCGGCCACCCGTTCCAGGGCGAGCCGCACTTCATCCTCAGCCCCCACATCGGTGGCGTGACCAGCGATGCCTACGTCAACATGGGCGTGGGTGCCGCGCAGAACCTGCTGGCCGTGCTGGCGCGCACGCCCGCGGCAGCGCCGACCTGAGCGGCACCGCCTGCGGGGCCCCGGTGAGCGGGGGCCCCGCAGGAATCCAGGGGCCGGGCACCGCATCCGGCACCTTTCCACCACCAGAGGCTGCCGTCTGCGCAGCCCGGGACAGGAGACATCCATGCTTCGTGCTTTCAAGCCAAAACAGCCTCTGGCGCTTATCTATCAAGCGCTGGTAGCTGCACTATCGATAGCGTCTGCGGGCGGTTTCGCGCAGGCCGCCACCTACCCGGCCAAGCCGGTCAAGCTGGTGGTGGGCTTTGCGGCCGGGGGGCCCACCGACGTGGTGGCCCGCGCCTTTGCCGACCATGCCAGCCGTGCCCTGGGGCAGACCTTCATCGTCGACAACAAGCCCGGCGCCAACACCATCCTGGCGGCGCAGGCGGTGGCCAGCGCCCCGGCCGACGGCTACACGCTGCTGTTCGGGGCGACCAACCACACGATGATCCCGGGCCTGTACAGCGGGCGGGTGAAATTCGATGCGGTGACATCGTTCAAGCCGCTGTGCACGGTGGCCACCAGCCCCACGGTGCTGGTGGTGGGGCCCGGCCTGCCGGTGAAATCGCTGACCGACTACATGGCCCGTGCGCGCAAGGAACCGGGCCGCACCACCGCCGGCACGGCGGGCGTGGGCAGCTCTGGCCACTTCGCCACGGAGATGTTCGCGCGGGCCAACCACCTGCAGCTGAACCACGTGCCGTACAAGGGCGCGGCGCCGGTGGTCACCGACCTGATGGGCGGGCAGCTCGACAGCTCGTTCGCCACGCTGGGGTCGGTGCTGCCGCAGATCCGCAGTGGCAAGCTCACGGCACTGGCCGTGGCCTCGCCCAAGCGCTCGGCCCTGCTGCCCGAGGTGCCGACCTTCGCCGAGTCGGGCGGCGGCCAATATGCGGCCGATGCCTGGTATGGCGTGCTGGCCCCCGCCGGCCTGCCGGCCCCGATTGCGCAGCAACTGGAGCAGGTGGTGCGCGACTTCGCCGGCAGCGCCGCCACCGTCGAGAAGCTGCGGGGCCTGGGGCTGGAGGCCGACGCCACCTGCGGCCCGGCCTTTGCCAGCCAGGTCGAACGCGAAGTCGCCACCTACACCCAGATCGCCCGCGCGCTGGACCTCAAGGCCGACTGAGTCCGGCCCCCTGCGGCCCGTGCTTGCATTTTTACAACCAGGAGACACCCACCATGCCCCGATTCATCCGACCCCTCATCGCCGCCTGTGCCCTGGCGGCCACGCTGGCGCACGCCGCCTTCCCCGAGCGCACCATCACCATGGTCGTGCCCTATGCCCCCGGTGGGGCGGCCGACGCCGTGGCCCGCGTGATTGCCACGCGCATGGGCGCCAAGCTGGGCACCAGCGTGATCGTGGACAACAAGGCCGGCGCCAGCGGCACGATTGGCGCGGGCTTTGTTGCCAAGGCCCCCGCCGATGGCTACACCATGCTGTACGACGCCACGCCGCACTCCATCAACCCGCACCTGTTCCCCAAGATGCCGTATGCGGCGAACGCGCTGCAGCCGCTGTCGCTGGTGCTGCTGGCGCCCAATGCGCTGATCGTGAAGGCCGACTCGCCGTTCAAGAACGTGAACGACCTGATCGCCAAGGCCAAGGCCGAGCCGGGCAAGCTGAACTTCGCCTCCGGCGGCAGCGGCACCGTGCAGCGCCTGGCGGCGGAGCTGTTCCGCCAGAAGCTCAACCTGGACATGGTGCACGTGCCCTACAAGAGCGGCGGCCCGGCCATCGCCGATGTGATGGGGGGGCAGGTGGATTTCATGTTCGGCACCGTGGCGGCCACCTATCCGCTGATTGCCGGGGGCAAGCTGCGCGCGCTGGCCGTGTCGGCCCCCGAGCGTTCCAAGCGCCTGCCCGAGGTGCCGACCGTCGCCGAGGCCGCGATCCCCGGCTATGAGGCCTACGAGTGGAACGGGGTGTTCCTGCCGACCGGCACGCCCGCGCCCGTGGTCGCCAAGCTGCAGCAGACCCTGGTTGACGTGCTGAAGGAAGACGAGGTGAAACAGCGCCTGTCAGACCTGGGCGCCCAGGCCGTGGGGTCGAGCCCCGCCGACTTCGCCACCTTCCTGCGGCAGGAAGAGGTCAAATGGGGCGAGGTGGTGCGCAAGGGCCAGATCAAGCTGGACTGACTGGCGCACCTTGGGGCCCTGCGGGCCGTCCCCCGCTGTCGACGCGTTGCGCGCGACGGGCGAGGGGAGGGCGCCTTGGCTGCAGGGCGACCCTGGCTGGGCGCCGGCGGGCAGTGGGCACGTCGCATGCCCCATGCCTGCGACGGGTGCCCCTCAACCCTCTTTGCCGCTGAATACGGATGACCTTGCCTGATCTTTCCGCTCCCGTGCCGCATTCGGTCGGCGTCAACCGGCCATCGCGCGCGCTGCCTGCGCGGGCCTGCGACAGCCACATGCACATCTTTGATGCGCGTTTTGCACCGTCGCCGCATTGGCCACGCACGCCGCCGGTGGCCCCGGTGGCGGCTTACCGGCAATTGCAGCAGCGCCTGGGCACATCGCGCACGGTGGTGGTCACGCCCTCGACCTATGGCACCGACAACGCCTGCACCCTGGATGCGCTGGACCAGTTCGGCGACGGTGCGCGCGGTGTGGCCGTGGTGGCCCAGGATGTGGGCGATGCCGAGCTCGACCGCCTGCACGCGCGCCGTGTGTGCGGCCTGCGCGTGAACTTCGTCTCGCCGCAATCCTGGGGTGCGACCACGCCCGAGATGCTGACCACCCTGGCGCGCAAGGTGGCGCGCCAGCCGGGCTGGCACATCCAGGTTTTCATGCATCCCGAACAGATCGTGGCGTGGGCCAGCGTGCTGGCCGCGCTGCCCGTGCCGCTGGTCATCGACCACCTGGGCTGCATCGACCCGGCCCAGGGGCCGGCCGCCGAGGCCTGTGGCGTGCTGCGCCGCTTGCTCGACGGTGGCAACACCTGGGTCAAGCTCTCGGGGGCCTACATGCGCTCCACGGTGCACGGCCCCTGCTATGCCGACACGCTGCCGCTGGGCCGCGCGCTGGTGCAGGCGGCGCCCGAGCGGCTGGTGTGGGGCAGCGACTGGCCACACACCACCGAGGCCCCGGGCACGGTGAACGACACCGACCTGGTGGACCTGCTGCAGGCCTGGTGTGGCGCCACGGCGGTCATGGACCGCATCCTGGAGGACAACCCTGCCCAGCTCTATGGCTTCGGCCACTGTTGACAATTTCATCGCCGGTCCCGACCCTGGGCATTGCATGCCCAGCCCGGTCGGGCCCTGATTCCATCCCGAAGAAAGCTGCTTTCATGTTTTGCTGCACCCTCCCGAAGTCCGTGAACTGGACACGTTCAGCACCATGCCTGATGCCTTCCGCCGTGCCCAGCGCAGCGCCTGGGCCGATGCCAACCGGGGCGGCACCATCACCGATTCCTTCCTTGAAGGTCCGGTGCTGGACGAGGCCGGCCACCTGTACGTGACCGACATCCCCTGGGGCCGCATCTTCCGCATCGATGCACAGGGCGCCTGGAGCCTGGTGGCCGAGTACGACGGCGAACCGAATGGCATGAAGTTCCTGCGCCCCGGCACCCTGCTCATCACCGACTACAAGAACGGCCTGATGCAGCTGGATGTGGCCAGCGGCACCGTCACCCCGTTCCTGGAGCGGCGCAACAGCGAGCGCTTCAAGGGCGTGAACGACCTGGTCTTCGATGCCGAAGGCAACCTGTACTTCACCGACCAGGGCCAGAGCGGCCTGCACGACCCCAGCGGCCGTCTGTACCGCTTGCGCCCGAATGGCCAGCTGGACCTGCTGCTGCACAACGTGCCCAGCCCGAATGGCGTGGCCCTGTCGCCCGATGGCCGTGTGCTGTACCTGGCGGTCACCCGCGGCAATTGCGTGTGGCGCGTGCCCCTGCTGCCCGATGGCAGCGTGGCCAAGGTCAGCCAGTTCTTCACCTCGTACGGACCAAGCGGCCCGGACGGTCTGGCGGTGGACGCCCAGGGCCATGTGCTAGTGGCCAACCCGGGCTTGGGCTACGTCTGGGTGCTGAACCACCGGGCGGAGCCGGTGCAGGTGCTGCGCGGCGTGCCGGGCAGTTCGACCACCAACCTGGCGTTTGGCGGGGCCCAGCGCACGCAGCTCTTTGTCACCGATTCCACGCACGGCCGCATTCTGACCACCGTGCTGGACACCCCCGGGCTGCCGATCCACCGCGGCCCTGCGGGCTGAGTCCGTCGAACGATCGGGGTGAAGGAGGCCACGGCGGGTGGTCGCTGCACGCCGGGCCATCTGCACCCGGAGTGAGGCATCACCGGAAACCCTGGCGGTGGGGGTGCAGGCCCGCCCAGCCCGGGTGCCCGGGCCAGGCCGCCCCGCCGGGTGTTGCAGCGCGTGTGCAGCCTGATGCGGCATCAAAACACGTGGAAATGCGCTTGCAGACTGCGCAGCATGCTATGCATAAAAAAGCGCTCCGGGGGAGCGCTGGGTATGGGGTGGCAGGCGGCGGGTGTCCGCCGCCCCGCCGTTGGGGCCGTTACGTGCCCCCGGCGCGGGGTGGGTTCCAGCCCCCGCCCAGGACTTTGAACAGCGTGGCCAGGTCGAGGTTGGCGCGGTTGTGGCCTGCGTCAAAGCTCGGCAAGCTGATCTGCGGCGTGAACGACCAGCTGCGCTGCCCTCCGTTGAACCGTTCCGACAGGTCGACCTCGAAAGCCGCAAGGCCCACAACAGCCTGCACCTGCGAGGCGCTCGTGGCGTTCAGGTAGGCCGGCGTGCGCTGGCGCGTGGTATTGCCCTGGGTCTGCAGGTTGGGACGTTGGTAGGCGTGCTGCACGCGGTAGGTCGCGCAGCAGGTCGTCATTGAGAAAGCCCTGCCAGTCGCGCTAAGCGGCCGCAGAGTGGGCGCTTCATCGCCGCCGCGTTGCGCGCCTGGTGCAGAGCATGCACCGGCCCAGGGCGCCGGCATTCAGGCGCTGCGCTGGCTGAGTAAGGAGTCCCGAAACGAGAGGACGTGCGCTTCAACGCAGCGTGTGGCGGCGGCGGCATCACCCGTGGCCAGGGCCTCCAGGATCTGCGCGTGTTCGCTTTGCACCTCGCCGACATGGCCGCTGCGCGACAGGGAGATGGCCCAGAACCGCTGTGAGCGGCCGTGCAGCACGCGCAGCACGTCCATCAGCACGGGGTTGCGCGAGGCGGTGGCAATCAGCTCGTGGAAACTGCGGTCCAGCGCCATCATTTCCGTGATCTTGCGTTGGGCCACCGCCTGGTTGAAGGCGAAGGCCACGTCGCGCAGCTGCGCCACTTCCTCCTGGGTGATGTGCTGGGCCGCCAGCCTGGCGCACAGGCCTTCGTTGACCAGGCGCACCTCGATCATCTGCAGGGCATCGTCGATCGACAGGGGGGCGACCATCACGCCTTTGCGCGGCAGGATCTGGACCAGGCCTTCGTTGGCCAGTCGGTGCAGGGCGTGATTGATGGGCGTGCGCCCCATGCCCAGGTCTTCCATCAGCAGGGCGATGTTGAGGTACTCGCCGGGCTTGTAGACCAGCGTGGTGACACGCTCGTGCAACAGCGTGTAGGCCTGCTCGTTCTGTGAAATGCCCACATTCGATTCAGCGACTTTCAACTCACGAGCCATCCGAGCCTCCCCTTCTTTCTAGGCATGCGCAGCAGCGCTTTGGCGCAGATCATAACGAAAATGCGGTGGCATGGATTCTGCTAGTCGAATAGAAATGTTTGTGAAATTTCACAAAAACATCAGTTTATTTGGGTAAACCCTAGATTTATTTCTGGTGTCTGATTTTAAAGTGATTGTGAAATTTCACAGCATCTTCAATTTGGTGCGGCCTGCACCAAGTTTGTTTTTTGGCCCTTGAATCCCGAAAGGACTTCTCATGAAACGCGTCTTGTCTCTCCTGGCCCTGGCCGCAACCGCCTTCACCGCGACGGCCCAGGCGCAGGATCTGCCCGCGACGAAGCTGAAGGTGGTGGGTGGCTTGAGCAATCTCAGCCTGTACAACGATTTCGAAAAGCCGTTCTGGACCAAGACCATCCCCGAGGCGTCCAAGGGCAAGGTCACCGTGGACATCAAGGGCTTCAATGATATGGGCCTGAAGGGCCCCGAAGTGATGCGCCTGATGGGCTCCGGCGTGATCGAGTTCGGCACCTCGACCCTGGCCTATTTCGCGGCGGACAACCCCATCAATGAAGCGATCGACCTGGCCGGCCTGGCCCCCAACGTGAAGATCGCGCGGGCCGTGACCGAGGCCTTCCAGCCAGCCTACGCCAAGTTCTACGCCCAGTCCGGCATCAAGGTGCTGGGCATGTCGACTTACCCGGCGCAGGTCCTGTTCTGCAATGCAGAGATCACCGGTCTGGCCTCCATCAAGGGCAAGAAGGTGCGCACCAGCAGCCGCACCCAGGCGGAGCTGATCGAGGCCCTGGGCGGCTCCAGCGTCACCATGGCCTTCGGCGAGGTGGTGCCAGCGCTGCAGAACAAGGTGGTGGACTGCGCCATCACCGGCTCCCTGTCGGGCTACTCGGCCAAGTGGTACGAGGTGTCGACCCATCTGTACGCCCTGCCCATCAACTGGAACCAGCAGATCCATGCCGTTAACCAGAAGGCCTGGGACAAGCTGAACCCCGGCGTGCAAAAGCTCATCACCGACCAGTTCTCCAACCTGGTGCACGACATCTGGGTGGCGGCCGACAAGCAGACCCAGGAAGGCTATGACTGCAACAGCGGCGCCGCAGCCTGCAAGCAGGCGGTCAAGGGCAAGATGGTGCTGGTGCAGCCCACCGAGGCGGACCGCGCGATGCTGAAGAAGGTGCTCAGCGAATCGGTCCTGCCCAAGTGGGCGGCCCGCTGCAGCGCCCAGTGCGTGGCGGATTTCAATGCCAGCGTGGGCAGCATCGTCGACGTGAGCGTCAAGAAGTAAGCCGTTGGTGAGTCATGGGGCGGCCTGGCTGCCCATTCAGGAAGGGACAGAGTCATGAACTCCTCCAGCACAACAACATGGGCCCCGCTGCGCTACGCCACGCGACTGTCGCAGTACGCGGTGTGGGCCGCCGGGGGGCTGATCATCGCCAGCGTGCTGCTGATCTGCTTCGACGTGTTTGCGCGCAAGTTCTGGGGCTTCAATACTGGCGGTGCCGATGAGCTTTCCAGTTTCGCCTTTGCCATCAGCACCAGCTGGGCCCTGGCGTTTGCCACCCTCCAGCGCGCCAACGTGCGTGTCGACGTGCTCTACCAGCTGTTGCCGGTGAAAGTGGCGGCCTTCCTGGACTGGCTGTCGGTGGTGGCCCTGGGGGTGTTCATGGTCTTCCTGACCTGGTATGCCAAGGACGTCTTCTCCGCATCGTGGATGCAGAACTCCACCGCCAACTCCACCATGGCCACCCCGCTGTGGATCCCGCAAGGCCTGTGGCTGCTGGGTCTGGTGTGGATGTGCATCGTCATGGCGCTGATGCTGGCCCGCTCGTCCTACCTGATCGTGACGGGCGACCTGGCCGCGCTGCAGCACCTGTGCGGCGTGCGTTCGGCCCAGGAAGAAGCTGACGAAGAAGCCGCCAACGGCGAGCGTTTGATTCAATCCGAGAGAGAGCAGGTAACAGCATGATCGCGACCGCCTTGACCCTTTTGATTCTGCTGGTCGGCCTGAGCATTCCGGTCGGTGCGGCGCTGGGCGTCCTGGGGCTGACCCTGGACCCCCTGTTCTCCATGCTTCCGCTGTCGCGGGCGCTGGGCGAGATTTCGTGGAACTCCAACAACGAGTTCCTGCTGGTGGCCATTCCCTTGTTCATCATGCTGGGCGAGATCCTGCTGCGTGCCGGCCTGGCCGAGAAGATGTACCAGTCCATGAGCCTGTGGCTGTCCTGGCTGCCCGGTGGGCTGATGCACGCCAACATCGGGGCTTCCACGCTGTTCTCGGCGACTTCCGGCTCCAGCGTCGCCACCTCCGCCACCGTGGGGACGGTGGCCATTCCCCAGATCAAGAAGCACGGCTACAACGAGTCGCTGTTCCTCGGCAGTCTGGCCGCGGGCGGCACGCTGGGCATCCTGATTCCGCCGTCGATCAACCTGGTGCTGTATGGCGTGCTGACCAACTCGTCGGTGCCCAAGCTGTACCTGGCCGGCATCATTCCGGGTTTCCTGCTGGCCGGGCTGTTCATCCTGACGATCATCATCGCCTGTGTGCTCAAGCCCGAATGGGGTGGCAAGAAGATCCATGCGTCGTGGGCTGAGCGCCTGCGCAGCCTGGTCAACCTGCTGCCGCCGCTGGGCATCTTCTTCCTCGTCGTGGGTTCGATTTACGCCGGCCTGGCCACGCCCACCGAGGCTGCGGCGCTGGGCGTGTTCGGCGCGCTGGTGCTGGCCGCCTGCTACGGGCGCCTGAGCTGGGGCATGCTGCGCGAAGCCGTCGAGGGCACGATGCGCTCCACGGCCATGATCATGCTGATCGTGATCGCCGCAGGCTTCCTGAACTTCGTCATGTCGGCCACCGGGCTGACCAATGCCATCACCGACTTCATCGGCGGCCTGGGCCTGTCGCCCGGCTGGATGCTGCTGGTGCTGGTGATCTTCTACCTGGTGCTGGGCTGCTTCATGGAAACCCTGTCCATGATGATCACCACCATCCCGATCGTCGCCCCCGTCATGGTGGGCCTGGGCTTTGACCCGATCTGGCTGGGCATCCTGATCATCATCCTGGTCGAAGCCGCCCTCATCACCCCCCCCGTGGGCATGAACCTGTTCGTGGTTCAGAGCCTGCGCAAATCCGGCTCGATGAACGCCGTGATCATTGGCGCCCTGCCTTTTGTCGCGGCCATGTTCCTGCTGTTGTTGCTGCTCGCATTCTTTCCCCAGATTGCGATGTGGATGCCCACCACCTTTGGTTAATTGAACGCCTGGACAGATTGGTAAGACAATGAAAATCACCTTCAACCTTGAATCCCAAGGACAAACCCGTCCGGTGGATGTGGACCTGAACACCCTGATCGTGGCCGGCTGGGCCGGGCGTGACATGGCCGCCATCGAGCACCACATCGAAGAGCTCGCGGAGCTGGGTGTACCGCGCCCGAGCAGCGTGCCCCTGTACTACCGCATTGGCCACAACCAGTTCACCCAGGAGCGCGTGGTGCAGGTCGTGGGGCCGCATTCGTCCGGCGAAGTCGAAGCCCTGGTCTTCCAGGCCGGGGGGCAGCTGTGCCTGAGCATCGCCTCGGACCACACCGACCGCAAGCTGGAAGCCCACAGCGTGGCCCTGTCCAAGCAGGTCTGCGCCAAGCCCGCGGCCACCGATGCCTGGCTGTACGCCGATGTGGCGGACCACATCGATGCGCTGGTCCTGCGCTCGTGGATCGTGGAAGATGGCGAGCGCAAGCCCTACCAGGATGGCACCATGGCCACGCTGCGCACCCCCGAAGACCTGATCCAGGGCTATCTGGGGGCGACCGGTGCCACGGCGTTTGCCGAAGGTCATGTCATGACCTGCGGTACCGTACCGGCCATCGGGGGCATCCGCCCCTCCCAGAATTTCGAGATGGAATTGCACGACCCCGTGCTGCAGCGTTCGCTGCGCCACCGTTACGAAGTTCAAGTTTTGCCCGAAGTCGCCTGATAAAACCGCCATGACCACGACCTCTCTCGAACGCACCAGCGCCGCTTTGCAGGCGATTGCCGATGCTGGCGCCGAAGGTGCGCGCATCTTCACCCAGGTGTATGCCGACACGGCCTTGCAGGCCGCCGCGGCGGCCGATGCCCGCGCGGCCGCCGGCATCCGCCTGGGACCTCTGGATGGGCGCATCGTGTCCGTCAAGGACCTGTTTGATGTGGCGGGAGAGACCACGACGGCGGGCTCCAAGGTGCGGCAGACGGCAGCGCCGGCCGAGCGCGACGCCGTGATCGTGCAGCGCTTGCGTGCCGCGGGTGCGGTCATCATCGGCAAGACCAACATGACCGAGTTCGCGTTCTCGGGCATCGGCATCAATCCGCATTACGGCACGCCGGGCAATGCCCGGGATGCAGCGCGCATTCCGGGGGGCTCTTCGTCCGGGGCCGGCGTGGCCGTGGCAAGGGGGATGTGCGAGATCGCCATCGGTTCGGACACTGGCGGTTCCATCCGTATTCCCGCAGCCTTGAACGGGGTGACCGGGTTCAAGCCCACGCAGGCCCGGGTGCCACGCGAGGGGGCGTTCCCGCTGTCGTTCTCCCTGGATACGGTGGGCCCGCTGTCGCGCAGCGTGCTGGACTGTGCCCAGACGGACGCCGTGCTGGCCCAGCAGCCCTGGGCGCCCTGGTGCCACGTACGGTGGCGGGCCTGCGCGTGGCGGTGCCACGTGGCCTGCTGTTCACCCAGGCCGAGGACCAGGTGCTGGCCGCGTTCGAGCAGGCCCTGGCTGGGCTGCGCGCCGCCCAGGTGCGCACCACGGATGTGAATCTGGACGCTTGGCTGGGCGCACCGTTCCAGTTGCAGGAGCAGGGCACGCTGATCGCCGCCGAGGCCGCACACATCCACCGCGAGCTGCTGTCCGCTGGCCAGACCGATCAGCTGGATGCCCTGGTGCTGTCGCGCATTCGCCGCGGCGAGACCATCACGGCCGCCCATTACGTCGGGGTGCAGCAGGCCCGGGCGCAGCTGCAAACGCAGCTGGATGCCGCGCTGGCCGGCTTCGACCTGCTGGCCCTGCCGACCGTGCCGGTGGTGGCGCCGACCATCGAGAGCCTGGACGACGCCGACACCTTCCACCGCACCAACATGCTGGTGCTGCGCAATCCCTCGGTGTTCAACTTCTACGATCTGCCCGCGGTCTCGCTGCCCCTGCCGCGCGCCGCCGGGGAACTGCCCGTCGGCCTGATGCTGGTGGGCAAGCGCCACGGCGACCGGGAGCTGCTGTCCGTGGCGGCCGCGGTGCAGTCCTCTTTAGCGGCTTGATGCTGTGTTGATTGCACCCAGCGCACAGGGAGCGTAGCAGTCCTCCATGGCGGCGGACAGATGCGATGTGCCTGGGTTTCGATTGACAAAACACGCCCCCAGAGCTTGTGCCGCCTGGGGGCGATTGAGTAGCGTATGCGGCAGGCTCTATTCAGAGCTGCTGGAAAGGAGCTATGTCCCGCAGGGAGGAGCTCCATCCAACCTCTGCCAAACCGCGCTTCAGCGGTGGCAAAGAGTCCACGTTCTTAAGGCGAAGGTCTAGATGCTTTGCCTGCGGGTCACTCTGTCAGCGCAGGCGCTGCAGCATGCGAGCGGCGCTGCATCAAGCTGGGCACCAGAGCTTCTGCATGGGGTGTGTGCATGGAAGACGTGGCTGCGTTCAGCTTGAAGATGGCGACGGCACGGACCAATTGCTGGGCTTGCTGGTTCAGGCTTTCAGCGGCGGACGCAGACTCTTCGACCAGCGCTGCGTTTTGTTGGGTCACTTGATCTAGTTGCACCACGGCGTTGTTGATCTGATCGATCCCGGACGTCTGCTCCAGGGTGGCCGCATTGATTTCCAGGATCAGGTCTGTCACGCGGCGAACCTGTTCCACGATGTCCTGCATGGTGTTGCCAGCAGCATTCACCAGTTGCCCCCCCGCTGCGACTTTTTCCACGCTGTCGCCGATCAATGCCTTGATTTCCTTGGCTGCATCGGCGCTGCGTCCTGCCAGGCTGCGGACCTCGGAGGCCACCACGGCGAATCCGCGCCCTTGTTCTCCCGCACGGGCAGCTTCAACGGCTGCGTTCAGTGCGAGGATGTTGGTCTGGAAGGCAATTCCGTCGATCACGCCAATGATCTCCGAGATCTTTTGGGACGAGGCATTGATCTCCTCCATCATATGCACGACCTGCTGCACCACCTCTCCGCCCTTGGTGGCCACGCCGCTGGCTGATTGCGCCAACTGCGCAGCCTGCTTGGCGGTGTCGGAGTTGTTGCGCACGGTGCTGGAGAGCTCTTCCATTGAGGCTGCAGTTTCTTCCAGGTTGCTGGCTTGCTCCTCCGTGCGCTGCGACAAGTCGGCGTTGCCCATGGCAATCTGGTTGGCACCGGTGGCGATGCTGTCGCTGCTGCTGCGTACCGATTGCACGACGTTGCGCAACGATGCCTGCATGTGCTGCATGGCGTCGACCACGCTGCCAGGGCGCGCGCGCGAGTTGTCGATGGGGGTGCTCAAGTCGCCTGCGGCGATGGCGCTTGCGGCGTTGGCCACATCCACAGGCTCGCCCCCCAGTTGCTGTGTGAGCCAGCGGGTGAGCAGCACACCAATCGCCACGCCAGTCACCATGCCGCCGAGGGTCAGGCTGATCAAGAGCATCCGGATACCTGCATAAATGGCATCGGTCTCGCTGCTGAGCCTGTCGGCATTGGAGCGCTTGCGTTCGACCAGCTCGGTCATCAGGTCGTCAGCCTTGTTGGCAAGAGGGCGCACTTCCGTGAAGAGCAGGTCGGTGGATGCGCGGCGTTCGTTCACGCTTTCCGCCTGCAACAGTTGCGCCACTTTCTTTGTGCCTGCTTCGAAGGCTTGCACGGCCTGGCGCGTGTTCTGGAGCAAGTTTTGCCCTTGTTCCGTGACGAAGGTGTTTTCTGCTGTCGCCAGTTCTTTGTAAATCCGGGTCATGCGCTCGTTCAGAGCGCGAAGATTGCTGTCGCGTTCCTCGGTGGTGTGCGACAGGATGGCATTCTGGATGGATCGGTTGGCCGCAATCAGCTGGATATTGGCCTCGGCTACATGCCGCAGACCTACAGTTTCTCGCTCGTACATTACTTTTGCCAGATCATTGATCTGCGCAGATTTGAGAATGCCCTGGATGCCGATGATTCCCCCGATGATGGAAACCAAAAGAAATCCAGCAATCAGCTTGGTGCCGACTTTGAGTGTCTTGAACCATTCCATATGTCTTCTCCTTCATGAATAGCAGGCTTGTGGAACATGGCCGCAAGAACCCTTGTAAGGAAGGAACTGCTGTCTACGGATGGACGCAAGGGAGGCAGAACGCCCCGTGTGGGATGTCCGTGGGCACGCTCGTGTCGGCGTACTGAATCGCGGGCACCGACGCTTTTGCGTACGGAATGCCGTGAAGCTGCTTGTGGTACACCGCCTAGCGTTTCAGTTGCACCAGTTGCTTTCCAAACATCGTTGATCGGGTGTATTCATGCGGCGCACGCAGCGAGATGGTGCAAAGTGTTTTTATTGTATCTTTGCGTTACATTTCGGGGCGATGACCTTGTATTTCCAAGGCTTTGGCATTAGTGCGGCCAAGTCTGGTGCGGCATATCCCTGTCATTCGCATTCTGGGGGGCAGTGCGCTATGCCGTTATCCCCAAGCGTACGTGACGCAGCCGACAAACCGGCTGCGGTGAGGCTGCATGCTTTGTCGATGGCAGCGTAGTGACACAAGACTGCGGCCATAGCGAGGTTGGACGGGCAAGCCATCTTTGTGACTGCGGTGGTGCTGCCTGGTAAAGGAAGTGCTCCTGGGCGATGGTGCAAGCAGTGCTTTTGCGGGGCATCGGCATATTGGGTGGTGCCGCTTGTGATCTCCATGCCTGCTGCGCATGCGGTGTGCACGGCGCTGAACTCGGGATGCTGATGACAGGGCCGCGAGGCCAACCCCGAAGGGCTGGCACCCGCCTGGGACTGAGGCGCGGGGCGTTCCCCGCCACCGTGCCGCGTCAGTCGCGGGCCTGGACCACGGCGTGGGCCAGGCGCTGCACGGCCTGCTCGATCTGCGGCACATCCGGCGCGGCGAACGACAGGCGCATGGTGTGGCGGTCCGGGGCGTGCGGGAAGAACGCCTGCCCCGGCACGTACAGCACCTGGGCGGCCACGGCCGCGTCAAACAGGCGCTGCGGGTCGATGCCGTGGTCGATCTGGGCCCAGACAAACATCCCGCCCGCCGGTGGGCTGCAGCGGATGTCGCCGGGCAGGTGCTGTTGCAGCCCCTGCACCAGGGCCTGCATGCGCTGCTGGTAGGTGTGGCGCGCGCGCTCCACCGTGGCCGGGTAGCGGCCGCTGTGCAGGTAGCAGGCGGCCATGGCCTGGGTCAGCGGCGCGGTACACAGGTCCACGGTCTGCTTGGCGATGGTGCAGCGGCGCAGCACGGCGGCATCGCCCAGCATCCAGCCCACGCGCAGCGCCGGCGCCACGGTCTTGGACAGGCTGGACAGGTAGAGCACCGGGTTGCGCCCGGCACTCCCCGCCTGCTGGGCGGTGGCGTAGACGGTGGCGGGTGGGGGCGTTGCGTCCCCGACGGCGGCGTCGAAGCGCAGCTCGCCGTACGGATCGTCCTCAACCACCCAAAAACCATAGCGCTGTGCCAGCTCCACCAGGGCGCTGCGGCGCGTTGCGCTCAGCAAGGTGCCGCGGGGGTTAGAGAAATTGGGCACCGTGTACAGCAGCTTGGGCCGCTGTGCGGCGGGCAGCTCGGCCAGCAACTGCGTCAGGGCCTCGGTCTGCAGCCCCTCGGCGTCCATGGGCACCGGCACGATGTGCGCCTGCGCCAGGCGCAGGGCCTGCAGGGTGGCGGGGTAGGCCGGCACTTCCACCATCACGGTGTCGCCGGGGGCCACCAGCACGCGCACCAGCAGGTCGAACGCCTGCTGCGAGCCGGTGGTCACCAGGATGTCGCTGGCGGCGGCCGCCATGCCGCGCGCCTGGCATTGCCCGGCCAGGGCTTCGCGCAGCGCGGGCAGGCCTTCGGTGGCGCCATATTGCAGCAGCGCCGGGCCCTGACCCAGGGCCTGGGTGGCCGCCGCCGCCAGTCCCTCGGCGTCGAACAGGCTGGGCGAGGGATAGCCCCCCGCCAGGGAAATCATGCCGGGGCGGCTGAGGTAGGGGAACAGCTCCCGGATGGGCGAGCCCGCGGGCTCGGCAAACAGCGGGGCGAAGGCGGCCATGCCGTCCGCCGTGGAAGGGGTGTGCATACAGGGCAATCCAGTCAGGTGGCGGCCGGATCGCTCCGGCCGCAGGGGCCAGGCGGGGCGTTCAGGCGGCCACGGCGCCCAGGGCGGCGCGCACGGCGTCGATGGAGCGCTGCTGCGCCTGCGCGTACAGCGCGATCTCGTCGAGCACCGGGGCGCCGAGGTCGGCCTCGAAGGCCTGTTGCGCGGCGTGGGCCTGGTAGTGCTTTTGCTCATCCCCGCCCAGGTTGGACTGGAAGATGCCGGCCGCGCTCACGGGCAGGAAGTCTTCGTAGGTGATGGGGTCGGCCTGCACCAGGCCTTGGGCCAGCAGTTGCTCCAGGTCAGCGTCGGCCGCCAGGTCGCCCGCCTGCGCCTGGCCCTGGGCCGTCAGGCTGTAGCGGTAGAAGGCCAGGCCCTGGCGGCGCAGCTCGGCGTGGCTGTCGGGGAACTGGGCGAAGGCCTGCGCCAGGCGCGTGGGGTAGTCGGCCGCGGCGCTGCCGGCATTGCCCATGCTGCGCACCTCACCCAGCAGGCGGTCGTACAGGGCGCGGCCCTGGTGCGTCAGGGCGACGCCGCGCTGCTCGATCTCGCCGAAGCGCGCGGTGTGCGCGCCGGCACGGTCTGCCCCGGCATCGGTGAAGCGCACGGCCTCCTTGAGCGCCTTGAAGCTGGTCTGGCGCAGCAGGATGGGGCAGGCGCGGCGCGGCGGGCCTTCGACCACGTCCTTGGCATCCATGCCGCGCGCGGGCATGGCGGCCTGGGCGGCGTCAATGTCCAGGGTGCGCGGCGTCAGGTGGTTGATGTGCGGGCCCTTGAAGCACACTACATCGGCCACCAGGCGGTGCGATTGCTGCAGCGCCGCGTAGGTGGCCGCATCCACGGTGGCTTCGCTGTGCCAGCGGAAGGTTTCCAGCGCTTCCTGCACGAAGCGGTCGGCGTCGGCACTGTCCAGGCCGCCGGCGGCTTCGGCCTGGGCGATCAGGTCCAACACCCCGGGGTGAAGATGTTGCGCCGCGCCAGGATGGCGGCCGCTTGCGCGCGCAGGGCCGGGTCGGCGATCAGCTCCAGGCGCAGCAGCGAGGTGAAGACGCGGAACGGGTTGGCCAGCAGGGCCGCATCCGTGACCGGGCGGAAGGCGGTGGAGTGCACGGGAACGCCGGCCACCGACAGGTCGTAATAGCCCACGGGCTGCATGCCCATGACGGCAAACAGGCGGCGCAGCGTGGCCAGCTCCTGGGCCGTGCCCACGCGGATGGCGCCGTGGCGCTCCACGTCCAGGCGCGGCAGCTCGCCGCTGTGCGCCATCTGCGCCTGCAGGGCGGGGTCGGCCTGCAGCACCTGGGCGTTGATGTCGGCCACCAGCTCCACCAGCGTGCCGTACTGGGGCACCTCGGTGCGGTACATCTCGGACATGGCGCGCGAGAAGCGGGTGCGGATCTCGTCGCTGGAGACCAGGTGGGCAGGGGTGTGGTGCGTGGTGCTCATGAGGGTGGGGCAGTCGGGTTCCTGGGGAAAGGGGCGGGGCGGCCATGTGGCGGCACCGGCAGCGCCCCTGCGTATGGGGGAATGTAGGGGGGTGGATTGACCTGGGTCAAACGATAATCTGGCCCCCAGGTCATACCCATACAGAATGACCTGCGGCGCGCGGCCCGCTGGCGGGCGCGTGCCGCTCTTGTCCCCCCGGAGTGTTCTTCCATGCAGCTGTCCCGCCGTTTCCTGCCCCCCATGTCCCTGCTGTGCGCCTTCGAGGCGGCGGCGCGGCACCAGAGCTTCACGGCAGCGGCGGCCGAGCTGCACCTGACGCAAAGCGCCGTCAGCCGGCAGATCCGCGCGCTGGAAGAGCGCCTGCAGGCCGAGCTGTTCGTGCGCGAGCGCCAGACCGTGCGCCTGAGCCCCGCCGGCCATGCCTATGCGCAGGAGATCCGCGGCGCGCTGGCGCGCATCGCCAGTGCCACGCTGGGCTTCAAGGCCAACCCCCAGGGCGGCAGCCTGAACCTGGCCATCCTGCCCACCTTCGGCACGCGCTGGCTGGCGCCGCGGCTGCCGCAGTTCCTCAGCGCGCACCCTGGCATCACCATCAACCTGACCACGCGGCTGTCGCAGTTCGACTTCCAGCTCGAGGCCGTGGACGCGGCCATCCATTTCGGCCTGCCGCACTGGCCGGGGGCCGAGATGGCGCTGCTGATGACCGAGACCGTGGTGCCGGCCTGCAGCCCGCAGGTGCAGGCGCAGTACGGCTTCAGCCAGCCGCAGGATCTGCTGCAGGCGCCGCTGCTGCACCTGGCCTCGCGCCCGGATGCGTGGCGGCGCTGGCTGCACGGCCATGCCGTGACCAGTGGCGATCCGCAGGGCATGCTGTTCGACCAGTTCGCCACTGCCGCGCAGGCGGCGATTGCCGGCGTCGGCGTGGCGCTGCTGCCGCGCTTTCTGATCGAGCGCGAGCTGGCCCAGGGCGACCTGGTGCGCGCCCTGCCGCAGCTGCCGGAGATGGAAAGCGCCGAGCGCTACTACCTGGTCTGGCCCACCAGCCGCGGCGACTACCCGCCGCTGCAGGCGCTGCGCACCTGGCTGCAGGCGGCCGCGGGCGATTTCATGCTGGCCTCGGCCGAGGGCTGGTCGGCGCCGGCGAAGCCATAAAAAAAGGAGCTGCTGGCGCAGCTCCTGATTCGGTTGCAAGTCGCAATGGGTGTGAAGCCCATTACTTGCGTGCGCCAGCCGCTTCGGTTGGCATAGCTACCGGGCGGCCGGGCGCGCGGCCCGCTCAGCTGGCGTAGGCTTCCAGCGGCTTGTCGTTGGGCTCCTGCATCAGGCGCTTGAGCGTGTCGCCTATGGGCAGGTTCAGCGGCGCGCCCTTGGGCGGGATGGGCTGCATGAACCACTTGTCGTAGATCTTGGCCACTTCGCCGGACTGCATCATCTGGCGCAGCGCTCCGTCCACGGCCTGCTTGAAGCTCGGGTCGTCCTTGCGGAACAGCAGGGCGATGGGTTCCGAGCCCAGCACCTCGCCAACGATCTTGTAGCCCTGGGGCGCCTTGGAGTTGGCGATCACGCCGGCCAGCAGGTTGTCGTCCAGCACAAAGGCTTCGGCGCGGCCCGACTCCAGCATCAGGAAGCTTTCAAAGTGGTCCTTGCCCAGCACGGTGGGCAGTTCCACGTTGTGCTCGCGGCCGTACTTGCGCAGCAGCTGCACGGCGGTGGTGCCGGCCGAGGCGGCCACGGTCTTGCCGTTGAGCTGCTTGAACGAGGTCACGGGCGAATCCGCACGCACGGCCATGCGCACCTCACTGACGTAGGTGGTCAGGGCGAAGGCCACCTGCTTCTGGCGGCCCAGGTTGTTGGTGGTCGGGCCGCAGCCCAGGTCCACCGTGCCGTTCTGCACCAGGGGCAGGGTGTTCTGCGCCGTCATCGACAGGTATTCGATGGTGGCCTTGGGGGCGATCTGCGCCAGCACCTTCTCGCACAGTTCCACGTGGTAGCCCACGAACTTGCTGTTGGAGCCCAGGGCATAGGCCATCGGGGCCGAGCTTTCGCGCACCCCGATCACGACCTTGCCGGCCTTCTCGATCTTGGACAGCGTGCTGCCCTCCACGGATTGGGCGTGGGCGCCCAGGGCGGCGGTCAACAGCGAACAGGCCAGGGTGAGGCGACGTACCAGAAAGCGCATTCTTCTTTTCCTTCCAAAACAGCAGGCGGGGCAAAGGTCGTGCTGATCGCGGCAGATCGTGGTGGCTGCGCTGCGTCAAGCACTTGCATCAACTATCCCGTAAATGTTGGCCCTGTCATAACGATGAAACGGAAGGAGGTCATGTGGGCCCTGCATGACCCTGCCCTGCCATGGTGCGCTGGCGGCCAGCGCCGTGCCCGGCCAGGGCCTGCTCCGCTGGGGCTGTCTGGGGGCGTGGCCTGCCCCCCGCTGCACGCAGCAGCCCGGTGGCCGGTTTCGTGGTGGGCGATGGCGTGGCGTGGGGCCTGCAGGCGCTGCCGCCACCGCAGCAGCCTGGGCCGAGCGTGGGCTCGCGCAGCAGGCCGGTGCAGGTGGGCCCGCAGGGCGCTCGCTGGCAGGTGCCATCGAGTTCCGGCATCACCCTGCCGCCGGTGCCGGTGCATGCGCCCGCGCTGCCGCCGTGCAGCTCTGAAAAAAGAGCAGCCTGCGCACGCTGTATCAGCGTGACAGGCCGTTGGGGTATGCAATCGTCTGGCTCAGGACGACATGCGCGGCATGTCCACGAAGTCGTCCAGACGCAGGCCTTTTTCCTGCAGCAGGGCTTCCAGCACCGGCTTGAGGCGGCCCAGGCTGGCCTCGACGGTCTCGCGCACCGTGTCCACCACCACCTGGGTGCTGCGTTCGATCTCGATGTTGACCAGGTCGCCCACGCGCTTGTGGCCGAAGACCGTCATGCGCAGGGTCTCTGGGATCAGCCAGACCTCGAACCAGCCGGCCTTGCGGTCCACCTCTGCCACCGTCAGGCTGGCGCCATTGATGGCGATGTAGCCCTTGGCGAACACGTAGGGGCGGAAGGCCTCGGGAATACCGAAGCGAATCTTGTGGTTGGTCTCGGTGCTCAGCACCTCCAGCACCGGCGCGGTGAAGTCGACATGGCCGGACAGCGGGTGGCCGCCGATTTCGGCGCCATCCTTGGCAGCGCGCTCCACGTTCAGCACGTCGCCCACCTGGTACTGGCCCAGGGTGGTGATGTTCAGGCTCTGCAGCATCACGTCGAAGGTGGCGCGGGTGGGCGACAGCAGCTCGGTCACCGTCAGGCACACGCCGTCGTGCGAGACACTGGCGCCAATCGCCAGGTCCTGGCAGAAGCCTGCGGGAAATTCCATGGTGAAGGTGCGCAGACCGTCCTGGTCGTGCAGCGCGGCAATGCTTGCCACGGCTTGGATGATGCCGGTGAACACGGGGTGGGCCCTCGAAGAAACAGTGACTGCGCAGTGTACGGCGCGCGCCGCAGCACGGCGGCGGTGCGGGCAATCAGCCGCCGAAGCGCTGGTACAGTGCCGCCGCCCAGACGCCGCCACACAGCAGCAGGCTCAGCAGCACGGCAGCGCTGCCCACGTCCTTGGCCATCTTGGACAGGGCGTGCCATTCCGGGCCGATGCGGTCGATGGCTGCCTCGATGCCGGTGTTCAGCAGCTCGGTGATCAGCACCAGCACCACGACCACGGCCAGCAGCGCGGTTTCCACCCAGGTCTGCCCCAGCCAGACGCTGGCGGGCAGCAGGCACAGCGCCAGCAGTACTTCCTGGCGGAAGGCGGCCGATTCCCTGAAGCCCGTGACCAGGCCGGCCACGGAATAGCCATAGGCGTGCCAGATGCGCGACAGCCCGCGGCGGTGCTTTTGGGCGTCTACGGCTTCGATCTCAGGGGGCATGGTGGGGCGCTCGCGCAGGTCAGGAAAGGCGCAAGCATAGCGCGCGGCGGCGGGTCGGGCGGCCGTGCGGCCCGGGCGCGGGGCAGTGCGCTCAGGC